>CAZKIZ010000048.1:0-12832 GCA_964552935.1 uncultured Rhodohalobacter sp.
TATACCTCATGAAAATTATTTGGTCGCCAACTGCCAGAACCAAAACTAAAGAAATACTCGAGTACGTTGCTGAGGATAATCCCGATGCAGCTTTAACTCTTATCGATCAGTTCGAAGTAAAAGTTGAAAAATTAAAAGAAAATCCAGAATTGGGAAGAGTTTTGCCAGAATTAAAAAATGACAAAATCCGGGAGTTAGTTGTTCATAAAAATTATGGAGTCATTTATGAAATAAACCCTGATCTAATAGAAATCTTAACAATACGCCATTTTCGGCAAAATTTCTCTTCATCTAAACTTTAGTTATCCTCGGTGGTTAAACAGCAGTTCGTGCGGACGAGCTTTGGATAATGGGTTACCTTGCCGCACAAACGGCAAACCGTTACACTTTTTTGGAAAAAATTCTTCGTAGCTCCTTCTGTCAAAAGATATTCAGTTCGGTTTTTTTGTGAATTATCGAAGTTTTTTGAAGAGTTGAAGCTGGTTACTTCCAATTAAAACCTTGAGAGAACCGCCTTCCTTTATGCTCCCTTCAAATTCAGTATCTTTAAACTTGAACAGCATTGATCCGAATTAACTTTCAGAACTATGAACCGCCTCGCAAACGAAAAAAGCCCGTATCTTCTTCAACACAAAAATAACCCGGTAGACTGGTATCCCTGGGGTGATGAAGCCTTTGCAAAGGCAAAAAAAGAGGACAAACCGGTGTTTCTCTCCATCGGGTACGCCACCTGCCACTGGTGCCATGTGATGGAGCACGAAAGCTTCGAGGATGAACAGGTGGCCGGGCTGATGAATGACGCTTTTATAAACATCAAGGTGGATCGTGAGGAGCGCCCTGATATCGACAACACCTACATGACCATCTGCCAGATGCTAACAGGCCACGGCGGATGGCCGCTGACAATCATCATGACTCCGGACAAAGAGCCGTTCTTTGCCGCTACCTACATTCCAAAACAGTCCAATCAAAGGATGCAGGGGATGATGGACCTTGTTCCGCAGATCAGCAAGATATGGCAGAATGAACGGGAACGGGTGATGGATTCCGTTCACAAAATCAAAGATGGGTTTTCAAAATCTCTTGAGCTGGGCCAAACAAAAGGCGATCTGCCCGAAGAGGTCACAAAGGAGGCGTTCAGACTTCTTGAAGGACGCTTCGACGAAACCCGCGGAGGATTTGGATCGCATCCGAAGTTTCCATCCCCTCATAACCTGCTTTACCTTCTTCGCTACTCCGATTACAGCAACGATGAGAGAGCTCTTGAAATGGCGGAGATCACCCTTACCAAAATGCGCCTCGGCGGGATCTGGGATCACATTGGCGGCGGCTTTCACCGGTATTCAACCGACGCAGAGTGGCTGCTGCCTCATTTCGAAAAAATGCTCTACGACCAGGCGATGCTTCTGCTGGCTTATGCAGAAGGGTGGCGAATAACCGGCAATCCGCTCTACAAAGAGACCTGCTACGAAATCTTCAGCTATCTGAACCGAAAAATGAAATCCCCCGAAGGAGCCTACTACTCCGCCGAGGATGCGGACAGCGAAGGAGTGGAGGGAAAATTCTACGTGTGGGAAAAAGAGGAGATTTATGACGCACTCCCGAAAACAAAAGCGGATCTGTTCTGCGAATTTTACAACATCAGCGAAAATGGGAACTACAGAGACGAGGCCACCGGCGAGTATACCGGTAAAAACATTCCCCATCTGAAAGATTCTGTTCCAAATATCGCCGAAAACTGGGAGATCGACAATAACACGCTGACCGAAAACCTGGCGGGCGCCAGGAACAGACTCTACGATATCCGCGAGGAACGCGTACATCCGCTGCTGGATGATAAAATTCTTACCGACTGGAACGGGCTGCTGATGGCCGCTTTTGCTACCGCAGGAGCTATTTTTGACGACTCATCTTTTACGGATGCATCGAAAGAGATTGAAGAGTTTTTAAGCAAAGAGATGACAAGCAGCGAAAACAAACTGCTGCACCGATTCAGAGAAGGCGACGCAGCGATTGACGGAATGGCCGACGACTACACAGCCGTTATTTGGGGGCTGACTGAGCTGCATCAGACCACGCTGAATCCGAAGTATCTTGAAAAAGCGGTCTCCCTGCAGAATACTTTCACAGAACAGTTTTCAGATCACAAACACGGCGGATTCTTTTTTACATCTGAATCCGGTGAAGAGCTGCTGGGCCGCCAGAAAGAGATCTATGATGGCGCCCTCCCCTCCTCCAATTCCATTGCTGCGCTGAACGGCTTTCGACTTTCCCGGCTGACCGGTGAGATGAAATACGAGCAGCAGGCGGATCAGATCTACAGCGTTTTTTCAGAGATGATCAGGGACAATCCTGCCGGATTCACATTTGCGCTGACCTCTCTTCTCGTTAAACAAAACCAGCCGGCTGAAATTGCCGTCACAGGCCGGGCAGATGCGCCAAAGATTCAACAGGTGCTGAACTTCCTGAAAACCCAGGATCGATTCCGGTACTCCGTGCTGTTAAAAACCGATCAAAATGCCACAGAGGCAGAAAAAAACTCGGAATTTCTACAACAGTTTAAAATCGGGGATCCCACATCAGTCTACGTTTGCCGCAATTTTTCGTGTGATGCTCCCGTCCATACCGCGTGGGAGCTGGAGGAGCTGCTGGAAGGGTGAGTTGCTTTCATTTGAATGTGAGTTCTATCTCCCCTGGAGGGGAGATGATGTGAGCGTCCAGCGATACATCTGAGGGGTGTTTTTGTGAGGGCTCGAATCAGAAAATCTCATCTTTCCCGGCTCAACGTAACGGGACACACCCCTCGTTAAACTCACCCGGCTTCGCCGTTTCGTTTGAACGTGTCCCCTCTCGAAGAGGGGATTTCTATACCCTCAAAACATTCCTGAACTTGCCTCTCCTCATCAAGCTTATCATCCATACCTTCTCTCAAGAAACTCCTTCAGAGTTCCATAATCCGCATTCAGCGGGATCGATTTCTCTTTCTGTTCAGTCGCTTTTTTCAGGCGGGCGGGGATTTCCACCTCTTGGCCGGTCTCTTCCTCTACCACATCGCGAAATTTGGAGGGGTGTGCTGTAGAGAGCACAATGACCGGGTTTCGGCTCCCTGTCTCTTTGCGGTATGAGTCCGCGGCCAGCAGGCCTACGGCTGTGTGAGGATCAGCCACATAATCGTATTCAGAAAACGCCTGCCTGATCTTCTCTCTCGTCATTTCATCGGAGTAGGCCGCACCCCACAAATGCTTCCTGATTGATGCATCATCATCTTTGAACAGCGCACGTATTCTTGCAAAATTACTCGGATTGCCTACATCCATCGCGTTTGAGATGGTCTGCACCGATGCCCTCGGGTTAAAATCTGAACCTGACAAATACCCGGGAACCACATCGTTACGGTTTGTGGCGGCTAAAAACTTTTGAACCGGCATCCCCATCTTTTCTGCAAACAGGCCCGCCGTCAGGTTTCCGAAATTTCCGCTGGGTACTGAAAAAACAGGCGTTTGATCTGAATATTTCTTCAGCTGAAAGAAAGCGTGCAGATAGTAAAAGCTTTGTGGCAAAAGCCGCGCGATATTAATGGAGTTTGCCGAGCTCAGGTTCAGGCTGCCGTTCAGTTCTTTATCAGAAAAGGCGGTCTTTACCAGTTTCTGGCAGTCATCAAATGTCCCGTCAATCTCAAGAGCCGTAATGTTTTTTCCAAGCGTCGTCATCTGCTTTCGCTGAATATCGCTCACCTTTCCTTCGGGATAGAGCAGGCAGACGTGCACGCCGGGGAGATCGTAAAATCCATTTGCAACCGCACCGCCGGTATCACCCGACGTTGCTACCAGTATCACCAGGTCGCCATTTGTTCTGGTTCGATGAGCTGAAAACAGCCGCGCCATAAACCGGGCACCAAAATCCTTAAAGGCGAGAGTCGGTCCGTGAAACAGTTCCAGGACAAACAGGTTTTCATCGAGCTGAACCAGCGGCGCTTCAAAATTGATCGCGTCATCAATCAGGCGGTCTGTTTCAGAAGCGGTAAGATCGTCATCTAAAAATGGGTAGCTGCAAATTTTTGCAACTTCAGGGAGTGTAACGTCAGCACTCTTCTCCTGAAAAGGAAGAGCCACCAGCGGTATTTCATCCGGCATATAGAGGCCGCCATCAGGCGCGAGGCCCTGCTCTGCCGCACTCAAAAAGGTGACCTCCGGGGAGTGTCTGTTTGTGCTGTAAAATTTCATCACGCCCCTTCTTCATTCTCTATCAGGTAGCTGCCCCGGAGATTAATCGGGGAGACGTAGGTATCAACGCTGAGGTTATAGGTATCCAGAACTTTGACGATACCTTTTTGAATTTCGCGGGCCACCTCTTCCGATCTGCAGAGAGCAAAGACAGATGGTCCGGCTCCGGAAATGCTGAAACCAAGTGCTCCCGCTTCCAGGGCGAGCTCTTTCATCTCGTCAAAGCCGGGTATCAGTATAGAGCGTGCGGGCTCCACGATATGATCCTCCATCGATCGCGATATAAGATCAAAATCTTCCGTGTAGAGCCCGGCAATCAAACCGCCAACATTTCCCCACTGCTTCACCGCCTGCGCCATCTGAACCGATTTACGGAGGATCAGGCGCGTATTCTTGGTGCTAATCGAGAGGTGCGGATGAAATACCGCGGTAACCAGTCCGGGCGGCACGTGAAGTTTCACAACGTCAAGTGGATTCTGGCTCCGGACCAGCGTGAAGCCGCCCAGCAGAGAGGCGGAGACGTTATCGGCGTGCGGGCTGCCGCTTGCCGCAAGCTCGCCCTCCAGGGCAAATGGTAAAAGTTCATTTTTAGTAAACGGCCCGCCCAGTAGTTCGTTCAGCGCAACAACGGCCGCAACAGAACTTGCGGCGCTCGAGCCCATTCCGCTGCCGAGCGGCATCATTTTCTTTATACGGATTGAAAACCCATCGTCAGAACCAGCTCCACTTTTGGGATCCCCGAGCATCGCCATAACCGCTCTCCCGGCCGTATTCTTGATCGGTTCCGTTGGCAGAAGTCCGTCATCTCCTTCAATCTTATCAATAGAGACACCCGGTTCGGTGCTGCGTGCCACCTCAACAATATCTCCCGGTTTTTCAATGGCAAACGCAAGCACATCAAAACCGCACGACACGTTGGCTACCGATGCCGGGGCAAACGCTTTTACGCTGTTGATCTCTTTTTTACTCATAGCTCATCCTGCATTGCTCGCCGCTTTTGTACTTACGACCCGCAAAATATCAGCCACAATCCCGCCAGACGTTACATTTGCGCCGGCCCCGGGACCTTTGATCACCATCGGGCTGTCTTTGTAGTACCGTGTGTAAAGGGCCATAATATTGTCGCTGCCATCAAGATCGTAAAATGGATGATCACGCGAAATTTTTTCAAGTTTCACAACCCCTTTTCCATTTTCAAATCGTGCGATATAGCAGAGTTTTTTCTCCTCTTTTTCTGCATCACTCCTCATCTTCTCAAACTCATCATCAAAGCCGGATAGCACATCAAAAAATTGATTTACATCGTTTCCGTTTCGTGCAGATTCAGGCACAAGATTTTGTACATCAATATCATTCGGTTCCAGTTCAAATCCGGCTTCCCTGGCCAATATAAGAAGCTTGCGCGCTACATCTTGTCCATTCAGATCTTCTCTTGGATCGGGCTCTGTATACCCTTTTTCGCGCGCCTGACGAACAATATCGCTGAATTTTTTGTCCCCGGTGTAATTGTTGAATATGTAGCTCAACGTTCCCGAAAGCACGCCCTCAATCTTATCGACGTGATCGCCTGTGGATACCAGTTCATCTATCGTAGAAATGATTGGGAGACCGGCACCGGCATTGGTTTCGTACTTAAATGCTACATTGTGCTTATTCGCGAGGTCATGAAGTTTCTTATAATAAGTTAGTGATCCTGAGTTCGCTTTTTTATTTGGCGTTACTACCGATATACTGGACGATAGCAGTTCCGGATAGCTTTGCGATACTTCCTCACTCGCGGTGCAGTCTACAAAAATCGAGTTAGGTAAGTTGTGATTCTTCACCTGGCTTATGAACTTATTGAGAGAAGTAGCAGCGCCGTTTTTTTCGAGCATTTCATTCCAGTTGTTGAGCGTAATGCCCTCTTCCTGAATTAACATCTTGCGTGAATTAGCCACGCCTCTGAGGCAGAAATCGATATTATAATCTTCATAAAACACCTGCAGCTGCTCCCGAATCATTTCCAGCAGGGTCCCCCCGATCAGCCCAACCCCAACAATATAGAGGTTCACTGTTTTAACACCGGCAAGGAAAAATGCGTCGTGAAGAGTGTTGATCGCTTTCTTTTCGTTCTTATTGTTAACCACGAACGAAATATTGCGTTCGGATGACCCCTGGGCTATCGCGCGAATATTAATGCCATTGCGGCCCAGTGCCCGAAACACACGTCCGGCGATACCCGGTATGTTTTTCATATTATCACCCACCACGGCAATTACCGAGAGATCGTACTCAACTTCTACATCATCAATTTCATGACCCAGCAGCTCCTGCTCAAACTCGTTGTGAATCGCCAGCCTCGCTTTCTCCGCCTGGTGCGGCAGCACGGCTAATGAGACCGTATGCTCTGATGACGCCTGTGTAATCATAATAATGTTAACATCGGCGTTGGCAAGAGAATTAAAAATCCTGGCTGCAATTCCGCTCACGCCGATCATACCGCTCCCTTTTATGGTGAGCATGGTAATGTTGTCGATGGATGAGAGGCCTTTGATTAAATTGTGAGTGGGCGTAATCTCTTTCCTGATTGACGTACCCGGCTGGCCGGGATCAAACGTATTTTTTATGATAATTGGAATTTGCGCCTTCAATGCGGGTATAAGCGTTGGCGGGTAGATCACCTTCGCCCCGAAATGCGACAGCTCCATCGCCTCCTCGTACGAAATCTCACTGATTGGAAATGCACGCTTAACCTTGACGGGATCTGCTGTCATCAGCCCGTTCACATCGGTCCAGATTTCAATCAGATCGGTATTCAAAGCAGCGCCCAGCAGCGATGCCGTATAATCCGATCCGCCCCGCCCAAGGGTTGTCGGCAGCTTTGTTGGCGTGGCGGCAATGAACCCGGTAACCACATACACTTTTCTTTTATCAAAATTACTAAAATGAGTTCGAATATTTTCATACGTGACCGTCTCATCAACCCGGGCATTTCCAAACCGGGAATCTGTAACAATAAACGAACGTGCGTCTGTGTAGATAGAATCAATACCGGCACTCCTTACAAGGTAGGTAAGTATTTTGGCGGATAACCGCTCACCAAACCCCATGATAAAATCACGCGTTTTGGGCGTGATTTCCTGAACCAGAGATACACCCTGCAGAACATCTTCAAGCTCATTCAGTATGATTTTCAACTCTGTGATCAGTTCGCTCTGAGCCTGTGCGGGCAGCATTTCACGCGCAACACCAAAATGCCTCTCTTCAAGGCTGCTGATAGTCTTTTCATAGTCGAATGAGGAGCGCTCCATACGATCGCACGTATCTACGAGCTGATCGGTTACTCCTTTCATTGCAGAAACCACTACTGCAACAGAACTGGTTTCCGCCCTTTTTTTTACGATCGATAAAACGCTTGATATTGATTCGGCTGTACCCATCGAGGAGCCGCCAAACTTCAGCACGTGCATAGAATAAGGTTCATTAATATTATGGTATGAAGCGATTTATGTTAGTCAACTAAGGGCTCCTGTTCAAGTTATTTCCATCTATTTTTATGATTTTTCCTCCACCTGCTGTAGAAGCGCTTCCCAAATTTTGATGGATTATTTTGCGGGTGTACTGTACTCTTCGATAATTAAATGTTACATAGAGACAAGAGCATCACATTCGTTACCCTTTTTTGCCCAAAAAGAAGACTCTATTTCAAATCAGATCTGCCAAACACAAATATCACGAGTTATGGAAAACAGAATAGCAATTCTTGGAGCCGGAAACATCGGAACAGCAATCGCCACGGGATTGGTTTCATCCGGCAAATACAGTGCAGGCTCAATCACCCTCACACGAAGACGAATTCAGCTGCTGGAGCCTTACGGAGAAAAAGGGTTCAAGGTCACATCCAGCAACGAGGATGCAATCAAGTCATCAGATATTGTGATGCTTGCCGTTGAGCCGAGCCAGATTGATGCCCTGCTGCATCAAATCGGGGAATTTTTAGAGCCTGAACGGCACAAATTAATTTCCATTGTTTCAGGGGTCAAAATCGGACATATGAAGTCTATTATTGGTGATAATATTTCCATTGTGCGGGCCATGCCTAACACAGCAATAGCCATTGGCGAGTCGATGACCTGCATCTGTACCGATAATGGAAACCAGGAGCTGCTAAAAGAGACCACGGATATTTTTAACACGGTGGGCAAAACGGTTACCATTCTGGAAGAGCAGATGACGGCCGCAACGGCACTATGCGCTTGCGGGGTCGCGTTTTTTCTGCGGTCGATACGGGCGGCGTCACAGGGCGGGATCGAAATCGGTTTCCACGCTCATGAAGCTCTTGAGATGGCGTCTCAAACAGCAAAAGGAGCTGCATCGCTGCTGGCAGGTAAAGATAACCATCCCGAATTTGAAATCGACCGGGTAACAACTCCGCGCGGCTGCACCATATCAGGGCTGAACGAGATGGAGCACGGTGGGTTCAGTTCTGCAATGATTAAAGGAATCTTACTTTCAGCTAAAAAAGCGGAAGGGCTGCATAAGGGTGATTCAGAGTCTTAACGATTTAGGGTATATGTGGATTCTATACCCATCTTTTGGTTAAGCAATAACCTTTAGATTCACATGTTGCTTGTTCATTTAATCGCCTAAACCCCAATTGCCCATAGTCTATGTAGAGTAACTTTATTTTTTATTCTCCAATAATTTCAAAAGTTTTTCAGGATCTTGACGATTGTCCCAAAAAGCTGTTATTATTATTTCTTTTTCAGAAACTTTGTAATAGATACTGAAATTTCCCAAAGAAGCCACTCTTACGTTTTTGAAATCTGTTGCTTTATAAATCAGTGGTTTATCGGCAATTTGCTTTGTTCTTTCCGATACTAATTTCACAAGCTTTTTTGAATATGCATTGGATTTGTTTCTTTTAACCCAATATTCTAAAATCCCAACGAATTGAAGGTCGGCTGTTCTTGTCCAAATTACTTTGCGTTCAGCCATTCCAGATTTCTTTCATCCATCGCTTCTTGGGAAATCAGATTTCCACTTTTGATGTCCCTTTCGCTCATTTCTAACATTATTTTTTGCTCTTTTGTCAATTCAACGACATCAGATTCAGATGAACTTGAAGAAATCAATTTGTCGAGTGCTTCAAGAAAATCTTTGTTTTTTATGGAGATAATCTTATCAATTAATTTGTTTCTTATTTTATCAACTGTTGCCATTTTGGTCTGTTTTACGTTCAAAATCTGATAAGTTTAAGTAACATAACGCTTTTATATACCAGCACCTTACATGCCACCAATATAGAATAATAGGCAAACATTTGTCGCGGATAACTGTTACTGTTATTTGAGTTTAAAACAAATGGTTTCCGCTTAGATTGAGTTACACTATTATACTTACATCAAGTGGGATAATGAAGTGTTGTAGGTTCTTTATTCAGCAATCTTTCATTCTAATAAGCTTTAACAACCGATTGGAAGGTAATTTTTCAAGTCTCGAAGAGACGGCAGCATTTAGCGAGGCTGTCCAAAAAGGGCGTCACCCCGCACTTACCGGTGGGGGGATACGGGATCTCCCATCCCTAAAACAGGCAAGAGAATTCTGATTTGAAAAATGAGTCAGATGTAGCCACAGCGCTGGTGTGTACCGTCCCTTTCCTGGACTGATAAATAACAACCACACTAAGCCATCAAAGGATTTTTCTCCTCTTTCATACCCATTCCTTCAGATTTTGATGGATCAATCGCGTTTTGATTGTACTCATCGAGAGTGAACTCATCCACAAGAATGGCGTCGAAACGGGCTGCTTCCGTCTCTTTCACCCGGTTCGCTTCTTCATGAGTGATAATCCCTTTATCCAGCGCCGGTTTAATCTGCTTCAGCACGTTTGCTTTCTTGATCTCACCCGCTTTGGTAGCTTTGTAAAGCTTCTTGTAAACAGGGAATGACTCCTCAATCAATTTCAGTGCATGCTCGTACTTGCCGATCGCCTCGTCGGTTGATTTACTCATGTAGATACCTTTTGTAAGGCGATCGCGCTGTTCGCCACGCTGCTGCATCGCCTGCGCTACTTTATGGCCCAGTTTATCAGACGGCTTTTTACCGATTCTGTTGATCCGTGACCATAGCCCGACCGGACCCCGAAATACCCAGCTCAACCCGGGGACTTCAATCTCGTTGTAGATCTCATCGAAGGCAGTTTGAATGCGATAAAATGCATGCTGCATAGACCATTCAAAGAAAATTCTGTCCTCCTCTCTTTGGCCTTCCGCCTCAAACCGGCGAAGTGTAGCCGTGGCCAGCATCATCCAGCTGAGGATGTCAGCGTAGCGGCCTGCCAGTTTTTCTTTCATCTTCAGCGCTCCGCCGTACGATCCCATGGCTATATCCGCCATAAAAGCGAATGATGCTGAAGCCCATGCAAGTTTTCGGTAGTACCTCGCCGCCGGACCACTTACGGGTGAGCTCGCCAGACGACCGCGCGTTACACTTAGCAAAAGTGCTCTGACTTTATTCTGCACCACATGGCCCAGGTGGCCTGTAAATGCGGCATCAAACGCCTTCACATCCTTCTCCATAAGAGCGTTGATCTCTTTAAGTGCATACGGATGGCTCCGTATTGCGCCCTGACCAAAGATCATGAGCGTTCGCGTTAGGATGTTTGCACCTTCAACCGTTATTGCAATTGGTGTGGCGATGTAGCTGTGGGCAAAGAGGTTCCGGGGTCCGCGTGATATTCCGGCTCCGCCAACAATATCCATGGAGTCGTTAATAATTTCGCGACCAAGCTCTGTGAAATTATATTTTGCGATGGCAGTAACCACGGCCGGTTTCGCTCCTTTGTCAAGCGCGCCGCAGATATAGCCGCGGGCTGCATCCATAAGGTAGGTGTAGCCGCCAATTCGGGCCATCGGCTCTTCAATCCCCTCAAACTTCCCGATGTTAAGGCCAAACTGCTTTCGGATTGCTGCATAGGCACCCACTGCTCTGAAGGCCATTCTTGCGCCACCGATCGACTGCGCCGGCAGAGAAATCCCCCGCCCTACTGCAAGCGACTCCATGAGCATTCGCCAGCCGTTACCGGCTCCCTCTTTACCACCAATAATCGCATCAATAGGAACAATTACATCTTCACCTCGGGTTGGGCAGTTGTAGAAAGGAACACCCAGCGGATCGTGCCGTTTGCCAAGCTCAACACCCCTGCTGTCACTCGGAACGAGCGCGCACGTAATGCCAAGATTTTTCCCTTTCCCGAGATATTCATTCGGATCACTCATCTTAAACGCCATTCCAATGACGGTTGAAATTGCGGCAAGAGTGATATACCGCTTGTCCCAGTTCAATTTCAGGTAGAGCTCGCCATCTTTTTTAAATACTTCTCCGGTACTCTGCATAGAACCTGCATCCGATCCCGCATTCGGTTCCGTCAATGCAAAACACGGAATCTCCCTGCCGTCGGCCAGTCGCGGCAAATAGTGTTTTTTCTGCTCATCGGTTCCGTAGTGCATCAGAAGCTCTGCCGGACCAAGCGAGTTTGGCACCATCACAGTGGTTGCAAGCGGACCGCACCTTGATGCCAGTTTTGATACGATAGCGCTATGAGCATTTGCCGAAAATCCATATCCGCCATACTCTTCAGGGATAATCAGGCCGAAAAATCGTTTCTCTTTCAAAAACTTCCACGTCTCATCATCAAACCCTTTGCGCTGAAATACGTCCCAGTCGCTCACCATCGCACAGAGTTCTTCTACCGGTCCATCCATAAACTCCTGCTCTTTTTGGGTCAGTTCCGGGTAGGTCTCGTTCATCATCTTCTTAAAATTCGGCTTACCTGAGAAAAGCTCTCCCTCTATCCAAACCGTGCCGGAATCGATTGCCGTCTGCTCTGTCTCCGAAATTGCAGGCAGTATATTCAGGGCATCCAGAAGCTTCATAACCGGACCGGAGAACAAGATTCTACGTATCGGTTTTACATTGAAGATTACTGCCAGTACGATGTAGGTGGTCACAAGCCAGACCGGTGCGCCAAAACCTGCAAGCGCTACCAAACCTGCTGCCGCCCAAATCCACAACGGGGCTCCTGTAAATCCAAGAATAAGCAGTACCGCTGCTACGCTTCCCCATGATATCCACGCGGGCAATTCTGCGAAAAAGGTAAACTGTTCTATTAAAGATTCCATAATGTCTCCGTTAAACCGTTGTTTTTTGTGATATAAATCCCTGTATGATGTGGTCCACCGCCTGTTTTACAAACGTATCTGTCGGTATTCGCGTATCCAGGCGCTTGCTGATTACAACCGACGCTACTCCGTGAAGCTGTGCCCAAACCGTGTAGGCGCTCAGCAGTGAATCCTCAACATCGAGTACTCCCCGTGTTTTCCCCTCTTCGATAATGCCGGCGAGCAGCTCATAAATTTTCCGAACCTGATTAAACTTCTCTTTTGGAAATTTCGGCATCTCTTCCGGCCGTACCATGTAGATGATTTCGTATTCCTGGGGGCGATTGAGCGCAAAATCGATAAATCCATCCGCCATCTTCTCCAGCTTACGAATCGGGTCATCGCCAGGATTGAGCTCCTTTTTTAAAGCGTCCGCCAACTGGGCTATACTCGTTTCAATCAGCGCAA
>CAZKIZ010000049.1:0-12658 GCA_964552935.1 uncultured Rhodohalobacter sp.
GCGAGACCGCCAATCAGTTCGGGCATCTCTTCCACAACTACAAAATAGTCTCCCTGATCCTGACCGGCATCTGCGGATTCAGGAAATGCCGAAAGATCCGGTTCCATTCCCAGCGTTTGCAGCGTTCTGTTGTAAGAATCAACATCCTGGTTGGTTTTAACTAAAATCACACCGTGTGCAGCCCTGTCACCGAATGCTTCAACGGCGGCATCACCTTTCAGCACTTCAATCGCTTTAATATGCTCCGGTTTCAATTGATTGAGCTGTGAGATTGCGCCTTCATGGCGTTCGGACTGTCCATCTTCGCCCATATAAATAATGACCTGGTGATATCCGCGCTCACCGGTTCGGTCTACGTCAGTCATCAGGTCAAAATCTTCTTCATCAAACACGGCTTGCGTCTGCAGGTCGGTGCACGCCATAGCCACGGTCAGCGTTAGAAGGAGAGTAGCCAGCACAGTGAGGCTTGACCGGTAGGGTTGAACCTGGTGATCCTCCTGCCGTGTGATTCGTTCTATTCGTTCTTTGAGGTTGGATGATTGCTGAGCCATATTTACGGAGATTTGTCGGTTAAGGTTTGGCATTGGGAGGAGCTCGAAAAGCAGTGAAGCGTACCGTTTTTTCGAAATTGTGCTATCTGATATAATTATGCTGTCGCATCGCATCTCTCTGTAATCAACCAGCTGCCGCGAAAGCATATGGACAAGAGGATGAAACCAGAACAGTGATTGAATACCTGTGGTGGTCAGGTGTGTAACAAAATCACGGTTCAGAATGTGAGTCAGTTCATGGCGTATGGCGAGATCCAGTTTTTCAGGCTCACCCATCAGCGATTCCGGTACAAGGATGACCGGGTCGAACACACCAAAGGTAACCGGTATGATATCCTGACGCGTGTATCCAATTTTAACATTAATCCCGGCCTGCTGAATCAGATCTCTGTTTGTTTGTGATAAAGAGTCGAGGTCTGAAAGAGAGTGCATCGGAATTTGACGCTTTAGCTGCCGAAGCTGAAACCACTGCCGGGTTCGTCCGGCAATCATCCAGACGACGCCCAGTATAAAGATGGTGCCAATGGCCAGGAAAGCCAGGTCAACCAGGGTGGGAAAGGTAGTGGTTTCAGGAGTTACCAAACCGACTTCAAGCGGATACATCACGGCAATAACTTTAAGAGATGCTGCCTCTGCACCCATTGCGGTGAGTGCCGCCGATAGCTGCTCAATGAGCCAGGTAGATAGCAGGCCCAGCGGCAGTCCGGCCATCAGTGCAAGCCGTATGTGATAGTGATACTGAGCATGAAGTTTCCCCGCTGACCGCAGGAAAAGCATTACCGAGCCGGCCACCAGCGTCCAGATAAGGACGGGCAGCCATGCAAAATGAATCACGCTCCGGCTAAGTTCGGCAATCTGCTGTAACCAGAGTTCCATATTAATCCTCCATCGATTTTATCATTTTTTTAATCGCATCGCGATCTTCATCGGTAAGCTGCTCGCTCTTAACAAGCGTTTGTACAAGATCTTTTGCCGATCCGTGAAAAACTTTATCCACGATGCCGTCCACTAGATTATACCGTACATCGGAGGGATCGATCGCCGCACTGTAGATATAGCTGATTCCTTCTTTCCGATACTTCAAAAAGCCTTTATCTGCCAGGTTCTTCATCACGGTCATGATGGTGGTGTAGGCTACTTTCCTGTTCTCCAGTATGCGCTCCCGAACAGCGGCTACGGAAGCCTCGCCCAGTTTCCATACGTGGTGCAGTACTTCCATTTCGGTTTCGCCAAGGGGTGTGAGTGATTTTCTCATAGAGCAATTGTTTATTTTAAGATTGTAGTACTAAGTACTTAGTATATTCTGAGAAAGTCAAGCGGTATTTCAGATTATTTTATAAAAGCGGGAGAACAGGAACGACAGCAGCAAATTTTGAAGTTTAATGTCAGCAGTCACCAAAATAAAAATGTTGGACCAAAACGTATTATGCCCAGAAAATATCTCAGCAGGATCGATAATAAGCTTCAGAAGATAAATGCAGATGACCACTCTAAAGCGCTGTTTATTCTGCATGATCAGCTGAATCTATCAGCGTTTCCGGAGTGGGTAAAAGAAGAGAAGCCGCTGCTGATTTTCATAGAGAGCCGTGAGAAGGGAAATGAGCTTCCGCACCACAAAATGAAGGCTGTCTATGTGCTCAGCGCAATGCGACACTTTGCGCTTAAATGCAGTGAAGAAGGGTTTCCCGTACTGTATCACTCCACAAGTCTGCATTTTGACGATGGGTTAAAAGAGGTGATTGATCCTGACAAGACGGAGCTGTTTTACATGATGCCGTCCGAATGGGATACCCGTGAAAGGATGAGGAGTTTGAAGAGCGAATGGAACGGAAGCGTTACGGAGATCTCCAATGGATTTTTCTTTGCTGACGCTGAGGAGTGGAAGGAGAAGATTGAGCCGGGATACCGCATGGAGTATTTCTACCGCGATATGCGCAGAAATACCGGCTACCTGATGGATGGAGACAAGCCGGAAGGGGGAGAGTGGAACTACGATGATCAGAACCGCGAGTCGCTGCCGAAAGATCATCCCGTTCCGGAAATCCCTGTAATTGAGCCGGATGAGATTACGAACGAAGTAATTGAGATGGTGCAGGATTACTTTCCGGACCATTTTGGCAGGGTTGATCACTTTCCGTATGCAGTGACACGAGAGGGAGCGCTTGAGATGCTGGATAATTTCATAGAAAACCGGCTTGATGAGTTCGGCCCGTACGAAGACGCACTGAAAACCGGTGATCATCAGCTTTTTCACTCCCAGCTCTCCCTCTACATGAATAATGGTCTGCTGATGCCGCAGGAGGTGTGCGAGAAGGCGTTGGATGCGTACGACCGGGGAAGTGCAAGACTGAACTCCGTTGAGGGCTTTGTGCGTCAAATACTGGGGTGGCGGGAATTTATCAGAATCTATTACGAAGCGATGATGCCGGATGTACGCGACGCAAATCACTTTGGTTTTGAAGAGAAGCTTCCGGAAATGTACTGGACCGGCGAAACAAAGATGAGGTGCATGTCCGAGAGCATCAAACCGGTACTATCAGAGGGATATTCGCATCACATCCAGAGACTGATGATTTTAAGCAACTTCAGCAACCTTACCGAAACCGATCCCCGTGAACTGAACCGATGGTTTTGGCTGGCCTACATTGACGCCTATGAGTGGGTTGAACTTCCCAATGTACTGGGAATGAGTACGTTTGCCGATGGCGGGGTTTTGGCCTCGAAACCGTATGTATCGAGCGGAAACTACATCAATAAAATGAGCGACTATTGCCGGAACTGTGAATATAGCGTCACAAAAAAGACGGGCGAAAAAGCGTGCCCGTTTAACTACCTCTACTGGAATTTTGTCGACAAGCAGCGGGATACGTTTAACGACAGCGGCCGCGTAAATTTTATGGTGAACATGTTTGATAACAAAAAGTCGGATGAGCAGAAAAAAGAGATCAGAGAGTCGAGTAAAGCGTTTTTGGATGGGTTGAAGAGAGGTGGTGAGAATGAGTGAGTTTGGTTCAATATTCATGAAGCTTATAACCGATAACCGATAACCGTTATACCAATAAACTCACTCTTTTCCCCGGTCTGGGAAGCTTTATTATAGAAGCCACTTTTCACCTTTCACTTTTCAGTTTTCACTTCAATCTTCCCCTTAATTAACAGCTCAGAAATTCCTACCTTCAATGCTGAATATTAATCTATTTAAGAAATTAAAGAATGCAGGATATCGTACTGCGAACAAAGGGAATACTTCCGGTTCAAAAGCTCAGGGAACTTGTTGATGCCGGCATTATCAGCGGCTCTGAAGATTACCCGATGGAGGAGGATCAGTTTCAGCCTAACTCTATTGATCTGCGACTGGGTGAAACGGCGTATCGGGTCAGGAGCAGTTTTTTGCCGGAAAATGAGTCGGTAACTCAAAAAATTGATAAACTGCTGCAGTACTCACTCTCCATAAAAGATGGCGCGGTGCTTGAACCAAACTGCGTCTATATCATACCGCTGCTGGAATCGCTGAATCTGCCGGAAAGCCACTACACGTCGGATAAGATGGTGGACGGCGGAGCGAAGAAGGAGGGTGTAAGGCTGATATCGAACGAAAATCTGTCTGCCAAAGCCAACCCTAAAAGTACCACCGGGCGCCTCGATATTTTCACCCGTGTCATTACAGATTTCTCTCACCGTTTTGAGGAGATTGAGCCGGGCTACAAAGGGAAACTCTACCTGGAAGTGGTGCCCAAGTCGTTTCCGATCCGCGTCCGAACCGGTAACCGCCTGAACCAGCTTCGGCTGCGGCATGGCCTTCAGGTACTTTCTGATGAAGAGTTGTTACGCGTACACGGTGCTGACCCTCTGCTTTTTAATTCAGACGGATCGCCGCTTGCTATGGACAAAGTGAAGGTGAATAACGGCCTGTTTATGAGTGTGAACCTGCAGACTGAAGCGGATAATATCCTGGGCTACAAAGCCAAAAAACATCGCGACCTTATAGACCTTGATAAAATTGACCACTACGAAATTTCTGATTTTTGGGAACCGATCTACTCTACAAACGAAGATCACCTGATTCTTGAACCGGAGGCGTTCTATATTTTCGCATCCCGGGAGCGATGTCGGATCCCGAAACACCTTGCGGCCGAGATGATCGCCTATGACACGGGATCGGGAGAACTTCGCACTCACTATGCCGGCTTTTTCGATAGCGGGTTTGGCGGCACGGTCGCAGACAAAGGAGCCAGGGCTGTGCTTGAAGTCCGATCGCACGACGTACCATTCCTGATAGAAGATGGCCAGACGTTCTGCAGCATGCGATTCGAGCCCAATATGGAGAACCCCGATTTTATCTACGGCTCATCCATTAAAAGCAACTACCAGGGGCAGGGGCTGAAACTCGGCAAACACTTTAAACAGGCCAAATAGCAGTGTGGTTATTGGTGAATAGTTGAGCGGTTATTGGGAATAGATGATGGCCATCAGGCACTATTGAAGGCCCAGTAACCATCAGATCGATAAGAACTAATCTCAGCTTCATGACCTTGAAAGACCAGATAACCTGTATATTTACTAAACTCATTTAAAGTTATTCAGCCAGGGATAAGATGAATCAATTTTACGCAAATCCTGACCAGATACGAAACGGTAAAATAGAGCTGACGGACCAGGAAGCGTCACATGCATCAAAAGTCTTGAGGAAGGGAGTTGGTTCAGAGATATTTATCACAAATGGTGAAGGCGTACGGTATCGGGGAGAAATTGAATCTGTTGGCAAACGGAAAGTTTTAGTCGCCATAAAAGAGACACAGCGGTTTGAAGCGCCGCACACTGAAATTGTACTGGCTCTGGGATTGATCAAGAAAAGAGACCGGCTGGAGTTTGCTGTAGAAAAGGGAGTGGAACTGGGCATCTCTGAATTTATTCTCTTTAAGGGAGATCATACCGAACCGTTTAAGGTCCGCCGGGACAGGGTGGAAGCTGCCGTATTAAGTGCAACGAAACAGTCACTCAGAGTCTATAAACCGACTGTAAAGATTCAAGAATCGCTGGATAGTGTAATGAAAGAGGAAAGCAGCGGGGTTCAATTTATACACGCGGATCAGCAGGGAGATGCAGACAGATACGAAATTTCAGCCAAGATAAAGCGTGCTGTGCTGGTGGTGGGACCCGAAGGTGGTTTATCAGAGAGGGAGCGTGGCTTACTCGAACAAAAACATGCCCATAAGCTGCGTCTGGGTGATTATCGGCTCAGGGCTGAAACGGCAGCTATTGTAATGGCCGCACGTTTTGGAAACTCCCGTGAAGTCCGGCTTTAACAGGTAGCGCCGGACGTTCTTTAACGGTCATTGCACTTTGGCTGGGCCAGTTTATGGAGCTGAACTGGCGTAACCGCGAGTAATCTTTTCAACTTCATCCCAGAGCTTCATCGCTTCAGTGAGAGTCTCGTTGAAGTAGTCGTTGGTAATTGGATAGAACTTCTCACTTCCCCAGACCTGACGTGCCATCTCTGCTTTCATCCGTCCCAGGTTAATCCAGAGCAGTTCGTTGTATTTTTCTTCGGAGATGAAAAGTTTCTCATCTTCAATTTTAGGATCCTCGAGTGAGTTGTCGAACTCCAGTCCATTCTCTTTCATTTTTGAAAGAAGCTGGTCTTTATCTTCTTCACTCCACTCAAAATTTCTCCGGTAATCCTCAAAATCATCTTCCCATCTTTCACGAAATGAATCACCTTTTTCGTCGAGATAGTTACGTACAAAATCGAACTCAATTCTGTTTGCCAGCATGAAGTTGAACACTTCACCTGAAATGGAGGTGTCTTCCTGTACAACGAAATCGGGGACAATACCTCCGCCGCCAAAGACCGTTCTGCCGGATCGGGTTGTGTATCGAAGTGAATCAGGCACATCATCTTTGAATGTAGTTGCATCTACCGATGCGTCGGTCGTTCTGTGGTAGATTTCGTAGGCGTAATCTTCGCTGCTGCCGTCAAACGGCTTCTGTATAAGTCTGCCCGATGGTGTGAGATATCGCGAGATCGTTACCCGGATATTGCTGTTGTCAATCAATTCGTATTGCTGCTGAACAAGCCCTTTACCGAATGTACGCCGGCCTACAACAAGGCCCCTGTCGTGATCCTGAATAGCGCCGCTGACAATTTCACTCGCGGATGCCGATCCCTGGTTCACCAGTGTAATAACCGGCATATCTTTCAGCAGTCCATCTCTGCGTGAATCCACTTCGGAATTGAAGCGGGCGTGCCTGCTTTCGGTAGAAACCAGCCTTGTTCCGCGCGGGAAAAACTCTTCTGAAATTGCAATTGCCTGGCTCAAATAGCCGCCGGGATTGTTTCGCATATCCAGCACAAGCCGTTCCATGCCCTTCTGGTTCAGATCATTGACTGCAGTCAAAAACTCGTCGTGCGTGGTTGCCGCAAACCGGTTGATTTTAATGTAGCCGGTCTTGTCATCGAGCATATAGAAGGTATCGAGCGTGGTGATCGGTATATCATCACGTACAATTCTATATGTGATGGGATTGTTGCTTCTTGGGCGCAGGACCTCAATTTTTACTTCAGAACCTTTTTCGCCACGCAAACTTCTCATTACGTCTTCATTGGTATATCCAACGGCACTGCTATCTTCAATCTTAATAATTCTGTCGCCAGACATGATGCCAAGCTGGTCACTCGGTCCACCCGAAATAGGCGAAATAACGGTGATGGTGTCCTGTATGATGTTGAACTGAATTCCGATTCCCTGAAATTTTCCAGCAAAGTTTTCCTGAATCCGATCGCTGTCTTCAGCTTCGATGTAGACTGAATGCGGATCGAGAGTTCTCAGCATCTCACGGATAGAGCGCTCCGTCAGCTTTTTCATATCCTTGTCGGGATAGTTATTAGCTACAAATAGATATGCATCTTCAAACTTGTTATAGGATTCCCTGAGATTTGCAATATTCAAATTGCTGAATGTGGTATCAATGGGAGTGTTTTCGAGGGCAAGTGTGGAGTCTTCCATCGCTTTAACCATCCCAATAATGCTTCGTTCGAAGAGGCGGTCTAAGTTTGTGTCTCCAAAATAATTATCCATCACCCTTCGCTGCACCTGCATGTATTTATGCAGATTTTCGCGATCAGTATCATTATCAATAACAATGTTATCAGCTCCGGCAAGCCAGGTGCCGGATAATAACAGAAGAATAACTAACTGTGGAGCAAGGAATTTTTTGAGAGACATAAATGATATTTATTTTTTCAGGATAAACGGCTGTGATCAGGTATCATTGCTTATAGTAACCAACGCGAGCTGAAAACGTTTCCATATAATTTATTTTTACAAAATAAAATGGCTCAAATCTTTGTCTTTCACAAGACCTGAAAGCTGTTTGTTTACGTACGATTTGTCGATATCGATGGTGCCGCTTCCGATGTCGTCGGGAACTGCAAACAGGAGTTCTTCAAGCAGAGAAGAGAGGATCGTATGCAAGCGACGTGCACCAATATTTTCAACTTGCTGGTTGACCTCAGCCGCAATTTTGGCGATCTCACGGATCGCTTCTTCATTAAAATTAACCTCAACGCCTTCGGTCTGGAGCATCGCCTGGTACTGTTTGGTAAGGGCGTTTTTCGGCACTGTAAGAATGTTGTAAAAATCTTCTTCAGTGAGAGAGTCGAGCTCCACACGGATCGGAAATCGTCCCTGTAATTCAGGGATCAGATCGGATGGCTTAGATACGTGGAATGCACCTGAACCAATAAAAAGAATATGATCGGTCTTAACAATTCCGTGCTTCGTTGACACGGTACTTCCTTCAACGATGGGGAGAAGATCACGCTGAACACCCTGGCGGCTCACGTCGGGACCACCTTTTCCTTTACTGCCGGATGAACTTTCGGCTACTTTGTCAATTTCATCAATAAAAACGATGCCCTGGTTCTGAACTCTTTCGAGCGCTTCCTGAACGGCGGCTTCATGATCAATCAGTTTTTCAGCCTCCTGGTCCAGCATAATTTCACGTGCTTCACTAATCGGCATACTTCGCTTCGACTTTTTGCCGCCTTTTGCCATGTTGCCAAGCATATCCTGCAGGTTAAAGCCCATCTCTTCCATGCCCTGCGGTCCAAATACCTGCATCATGGGTGTTTTCTTGGAAGCTACCTCAATTTCGATAGTCCGGTCTTCGAGTTCGCCATTCTGCAATTTCTCTCGAAACCGCTCTCTTGTTCGCTCATTGAGCTCTTCGTCGGAGGCGCGATCGGGATTAAATCCAACTTCACCGCTGGTGGAGTTGCTCGTGGATTTTCTGGATTTAACCGGGGGAATCAGGGTGTCGAGAATTTTATCTTCAACAATTTTTTTCGCTTTCTCTTTAACCCGTTCCTGCATCTCAAGCTTCACCATATTAAGGGAGATGTCAGTAAGATCGCGAATCATCGACTCAACATCGCGTCCAACATACCCAACCTCGGTAAACTTGGAAGCTTCTACTTTTATGAAAGGGGCACCTGATAATTTGGCAAGCCTGCGGGCAATTTCAGTTTTACCAACACCCGTGGGTCCAATCATCAAAATATTATTCGGAATGATCTCTTCGCGAATCTCTGGTTCTGAGTTGAGCCGCCGCCATCGGTTTCTCAGTGCAATAGATACGGATCGCTTCGCCTCTTTTTGGCCTACAATATATTTATCAAGCTCAGCTACAATTTGTCGTGGTGTTAATCCTTGTTGTTCTATTAGTTCCATGGGTGCTACTCGAGTTCTAAAATGGTCAAATTATGATTTGTATAGATGCAAATGTCGGCAGCTATATTCAATGATTTCTCAACAATTTCTTTGGCAGTAAGGTTTGGCGCTTCACTTTTGAGGGCGCGTGCGGCAGAAAGGGCGAATGATCCGCCGCTTCCAATTGCCAGGATCTGATCGTCAGGTTCAATAACGTCTCCCTGTCCTGAAATCAGCAGAGATACGTCTTTATCCATAACAACCAGCAGCGCCTCCAGCTTTTGCAGGTATTTATCCTTTCGCCACTCTTTGGCGAGTTCTACAGCTGCTCTCTGCAGCTGTCCGTTATACTCACCCAGCTTCTCCTCAAAACGCTCAAACAGCGTGAAGGCGTCAGCAGTTGATCCCGCAAACCCGGCAAGGATGGTGTCATCCTGGAGCTTGCGAACTTTACGGACAGTTGACTTCATTACGGTTTTATCAAGCGTTGCCTGGCCGTCTCCGCCAATAGCAACTTTACCATTGTGCGACACACCCAATACGGTGGTCGCATGCAGTTTGGATAGATCTGTCATTACGTTTAACTCTTAATTCTGTTGTTGAATATTTTTAATTAGTTCTGGCGGCTCGGGCGCGGACGTTTAGATCTGGATGGTTTGCCGTTTCCACCGTTCTTGTCGTCTTTGGAATAGTAATCGAGATTCTCTTTTCTCTTCTGTTCCTGAGTGATGTCGTCGAGCTTTACCTCGTGGGCTTCCAGTATTTTATCGATCGGTTCATCGCGCAGTACCGCATCCGTTATATCCAGTTCAGAACCGGCAAGAGTGGCTTTAAATTCATTCAGGGAGATGTTTTCATCGCCCACAAGCACAATGCGCATCTTGTATTTCATCATCCATTTTACACGCTGACTAAACAGCCCTTTGGTAAGAAATGAGTTCAGGAACGGGTTGATGTAAATTTCAACTGCACGGTATTTTGTGCTGTACTTCAGCTTGCTTATCCAGCTTTCAATATCGGTAACGATTGTGTCCTGGCTTACAACGGAGCCTGTTCCGCCGCACATCGGGCATACTTTAGACACCGAGTTTACCACGCTTGGCCGGATGCGCTGGCGGGTAATCTGAACCAGCCCAAAATCACTCATTCCAATGATGTTGGTTTTGGCCTGATCTTTCTTGAACTCTTTTTTGAGTTCGTCGTAAATTTTCTTTCGGTTTTTGTCGTTTCTAAGATCAATAAAGTCGACGACAATGATACCGCCAATGTCTCTCAGGCGAAGCTGTTTGGCGATTTCTCTCGCTGCTTCCAGGTTCGTTTTGAGCGAATTATCTTCCTGGTTCTGTTTTGCAGCATACGGTCCGGAGTTCACGTCTACCACGTACATCGCTTCGGTCTGCTCAAAAATAAGGTAGCCGCCCGATGGCATCCGTACGCGGGGACTGAAGATGGAATTCACGTCATTGCCGATCCCTACACTGTCAAAAATGTGATCTTTCCCTTTGTAGAGTTCCACATTAGGAATCATTTTGGGCGCTATTTGAGATACAAAACTTTTTATCTCTTTGTAGAGCTGAGTGTCGTCAATCAGTACGCGGTCGTAATGTTTTGCAAAGAGATCCCGTATGAGACTCTCTGTAATATCAAGATCTTTATACAGACGCGTGGGAGGGGAGGAGGTCTCAAGTTTATTGAGCATTTTGTCCCACTTGGTGAGGACAGTGCGCATATCTTCTTCAATCACCTCTTTCGACTGACCCTGTGCAACCGTACGCACAATAACGCCGAACCCTTCAGGCAACATCGAACCGACCGTGCTTTTCAGACGTCTGCGTTCTTTGTTGTTATTAATCTTTTTGGAGAGAGCGATGTATTCACCCATCGGGATGAGCACAAGAAACCGGCCTGCAATGGTAATGTCTGTAGATACACGGGGACCTTTAGAACCGATTGGCTCCTTCACGATCTGAACGAGCAGGTTCTGGCCGCTTCGCAGCATTTTTCCGGCAAGCATCTGTTTATCGTAGTTCGAGAGCTTATCGAACTTCTCGAGCTCTTTGTTGGCGTGCTTGGGAATACTTTTTTCACCATTCATCATCTTGATGTACGATCCAAGATGATCACCGGCGTCTGAGAAGTGAAGGAAGGCATCTTTTTCCATTCCCACATCAATAAAAGCGGCGCGGATACCGCTCATCACTTTATGAACACGAGCGTGATAGATATCACCAACGGTGCGCTGGTTATCCTCTGATTCTATGAATATTTGTGCTAACTCACCACTTTCTAAAAGCGCTACCCGGGTCTGTTTGCCGGAAGAATGGATAATTATTTGGTTTTTCATCTGCTAAAAAAGATTTCGCCAACAGCTTCTTATGTCGATAATATTCAGGCGAATATAGGCGTCGCACACTCTCAGTAAAGGTTTTATGGTGTGCGTTCAAACCGTCGCCGGTAAATAGTGAAGCTGTAACGTAGTTATAATTTCTACTTGGATAGGAAACTGATGATTCAGAAACAATGCCTGTTTTACAAGCAGGAGTGCCCAGCGTGCGGCAGACCGCAGCGAATGGGTAAATCAAGTGTTGGAAAAGAAGTTGTAAGGTGTTGTAAAACAATGACTTAATTTCTAAAGTGCAGAATTTGTTAAAGAATCATACAATAGAGTCAATATAACTCAAAAGTATTAATAATTAAACGTTGATCTTTTATTTACTCTATCACTTCTGTTCTGCAAGTTTATACGGCCTGGTTAAGACATACAAATCTCAATTAGACATACAAAAGTGGGGCTGATCAGTCGTCAGCTCTTGTGATGGCAGCTCCCACTCCGGTCAGCTTATGTTCGAGGTCTTCATAACCTCTGTCGAGATGGTAGATTCTGAGTACTTCAGTTTTACCTTTAGCAACCATTCCTGCCATCACCAGGCTCACGCTTGCGCGCAGATCGGTACTCATCACGGAGGTGCCGGAAAGTGACTTCCCCCCGTTAATATCTGCCCGGTTTTTCTTTAGTGAAATATCGGCACCGAGACGTTTCAGTTCCGGCACGTAGCTAAAGCGATCAAAGTAGATCGTATCGGTTACGCTGCTCTTTCCGGCGGCCTGTGTCATTAGTGTGGCCCACTGCGCCTGAAGGTCTGTAGGGAATCCGGGGTATATTTCAGTTTTCACTGAAACAGGTTTGATTTTTGATGGAGCCTTAATTCCAATGGTGGTGTCGTCGATCGTTACTTCTGCTCCGGTTTTTCTGAGTGTGTCGGGAAATGATCCCAGGTGTTCGGGTTTGCAGCCGGTAAGCGTAATGGAAGAGTCGGGGTGCATCGCTGCAGCGATCATAAACGTGCCGGTTTCAATCCGGTCCGGATCGTTGGACAGGTCTGTTCCTTCCAGCCT
>CAZKIZ010000050.1:0-5376 GCA_964552935.1 uncultured Rhodohalobacter sp.
ATCGCTTCGCTCGGTGCGCAGTGTGAGACAATATGTTGAACAAAATTTAATCTTTTTTTGATGTATCTCACTGATAAAAATAGTGATAAAACAAACCTGTAATTTTTTGTGAATAATGCAGGCTACAAATAGTCAGACATATCCAGGTCAAGCTTCATGGAGTAGTGTTCAAGCAGCTCACGTTTGTATCCCAGCAGTTCGCGCTCATTGGAAATGGCTTCCGCTATAATTCTATTACTGAATAAGAATGTAGATACCTCTTTCCCGTAATCATGTTCAATCTGCTCTTTTATTGGATTAAAAAATTCATTTTTGGCGGTATTGATCTTCTCGCGCTGCTGCCGGTAGAGATCCTTTTCATCGTTCGATGGCGGCTTGTTTGCCGGTTCGTCATTTGAAAGCCCCAGCTCCCTGGCTTCAGATTCTGCCTGGGATACCACTTCAAGCAGCTTATCTTTCATCTGGTCGGTTCGTATCCGTTTGAAAATGCCCCTGGTGGAGGTCCAGCGATTCAATCGGTGAGGTTCCTTTGCAGCCTGCAGAAAAATCTCTTTTTTAATGATTTGAAAAGATGGCTTGTTCAACTTTTCAGCAATCTCCTCGCGCGCCTCCATCAGTCGCTTGTAGATGTGCCACTCTGTCTCTGTAAAATCATTTTTATCCTTCTCCTTAATAATATCATTGTTATTGGTTTCGGAGTGATCTTCATCATCCATTACACGATTCTCCTCGCTGATCCATCCGGTTACTTTTTTCTGCTCAGCTTCCTTTGTAAGAACCTCTTTAAGCCTGATAAGGTGCAGTACATCTTCTGCCGCATATTTGGCTTGATCATCAGAAAGCGGACGCCTGTACCAGTTGCTCATTTGAGATGATTTGCCGGTATCCACATCGAGGATCTCTTTCAGGTGATTGGTGAGAGAAGCGGGCGAATAGTTTAAAATGCTGATCGCATTGTCGAGATCGTAGATGTTTTTAGGAAAGCACCCGATAGAGTGGAGAAGACGCAGATCTTCACCAAAAGCAAAGGCGATTTTTTCCGTGGAGGGATCCTCAAGTACAGGAAAAACCGACTCTATGGAAACGGAGCTGCTCAGCGGGTCGATAAGGTAGCACTGTTCGCCGTCAAAAATCTGCATCAGGCAGAGGTTGAAGCCGTATCGGTAGTAGTTCTTGTCAAACTCGAGATCAATGGCAATTTGGCCGGCCTGTTGCAGGATTGGCAATATTTTTTCGAGCGCTGACTGCTCATCAATAAATTGAATGGACATAAAGATATTTGTGTAAGAAATTGAACAATCCTCAAAATAGAGAGAAGCAGCCTCATTAAAAAGCGGTCATTCAGAATGAGGCATACCAATTTTCCTGACAGTGGATGATCTGTTTCTTCTGATACGGGCTAATTCTTTCCAAACAGATACTTCTCAAGTTCTACGGTCAGAAACACAATCACTCCGGCCGTGAGTGGAAATATCCAGTAGTTGAGTTCGTGCGGATCGGTGCCAAACAGAGTGTTCATAAACGGTGCGTAGGTGAACATGAGCTGGAAAAGAATCAATAAACCGGAAGCATAGAAAACAGCGCGATTATCAAAAAATCCGGAGTCGATCGCGGGCCCGTGCATTCTGCGGCAGTTAAACAGGTAAAAAAGTTGTCCCGCTACCAGTGTGTTCACAGCGATGGTCCGTGCGGTTTCGACATCATATGCATTCTGTTTCAGCCAGTAGTACATTCCGAGGGTTAGTCCGCCAATTAAGAATGAGACAAACACAATTCGCCAAACCAGGTAGCCGTCGAGAATGGCTGCGGACGAATCGCGCGGCGGACGGCGCATTACACCCGGCTCGGTAGGCTCAAAGGAGAGCGCAAGTGCCAGTGTGACGGCCGTAACCATATTTACCCACAATATCTGAACCGGCGTAATCGGCAATACAAGTCCCATCAGCACGGCGGCCATAATGACCAGTGATTCAGCACCGTTGGTAGGAATGATGAACAGAATCGCTTTTTTCAGGTTGTCGTAGATTGTGCGTCCCTCTTCGACGGCGCTGGCTATGGATGCAAAATTATCATCGGCCAGAACCATCTCGGCGGAATCTTTGGTTACCTCGGTGCCTTTTATGCCCATCGCAATTCCTACATCAGCACGTTTCAGAGCGGGGGCGTCATTCACGCCATCGCCCGTCATAGCACAAATCATGTTCTCCTCCTGCAGCGCTTTTACCAGGCGCAGTTTATGCTCCGGACTGGTTCGGGCAAAAATATCATATTCAAGAGACGCTTTTCTTAGTTCAGTGTCGTCCATCGCCTCCAGTTCGGCACCGCTGATCGCTTTTTCTCCGTCGCCAAGTCCCAATTCCAGACCAATCGCACGGGCGGTCACAACGTGATCACCGGTAATCATTTTTACTTGTATTCCTGCTGATTTACACGCTTTAATCGCCTCAATCGCTTCCGGCCTGGGCGGATCAACAATTCCGAAAACTCCAAGAAAAGTCAGGTCTTTGATATCTTCATGATCAATGCTGTTCCGCTCACCGTTCACGGTAGCGTATGCTGCAGCTATAAGCCGGCGTCCCTGTTGCGCCTGGCGGTCGCTTACCTCTCTCCAGAACTCTTTATCAATATCGATGACTCCGTCGGCTGTTAACTGCCCGCTGCACCTCTCCAGAAGCCGTTCAGGTGCACCTTTCACGTAGATGATTCGTTCGCCCTCATAGTCATTCAGAGTGGCCATGTACTGATGTTCCGATTCAAACGGAATGGCATCAACCCGAGGCGGCTTAAACTCTTCCAGTCCGGCTTTATGCGCCAGCGTTACAAGAGCTCCCTCGGTTGGGTCTCCCTCCAGTTTCCACTGGCCATTTTCTTTGTGAATTTCTGAATCGCTGCATGTAATGGCAGTCTGGATTAGTCTCAGCAAAACCGGTTCATCATGGAGCTTGAACAGCTCACCATTTTTTGTGAGCTTCCCTTCCGGTTTGTAACCCGCTCCATCAATTTCATACTCTTCGTCGAATGTTATAGCGCTTCGGGCGGTCATCTCGTTACGGGTCAGTGTACCGGTTTTGTCGGAGCAGATCACGCTTACTGAACCCAGTGTTTCAACGGAAGGCAGCCGCCGGATGATGGCATTTCTGCGGGCCATGGCCTGAACACCGATGGCAAGGGTGATCGTCATAATTGCGGGAAGACCTTCTGGAATTGCGGCTACAGCCAGGCTGATTACAGCCATAAAGAGTTCACTGATTTCGTAGTCCCTGAAAAAATAGCCGATCGCAAAAAAGAGCGCTGTAAGCCCAAGAATACCTACTGAGAGTACCTTCCCGAAATCGTCAATCTGGCGCAGCAGGGGAGTGGTAATTTTCTCAACATCCGTCATCATACGGTTAATCTTACCCAGCTCCGTATCTGCACCGGTTTCAACAACCACTCCTGAGGCCCGGCCATAAACGACTGATGTTCCTGAAAAGGCCATGTTCTTACGGTCGCCCGGAACGGAGTCCGCATCAACAGATTTGGTGTGTTTCTCTACGGCCACAGATTCGCCGGTAAGGGCAGACTCCTCTACGCGCAGATTCCTGACGTCAACCAGCCGCAAATCGGCAGGTATTTTGTCACCCGATTCCAAAAGGACGATATCGCCGGGAACGAGTAGTTCTGCATCGACCTTTCTGCGATGGCCGTCGCGCAGTACGGTGGCATCAAGCGAAAGCATCTTCCGGATTCCCTCGAGCGCTTTTTCCGCTTTACCCTCTTGTAAAAATCCTATAATGGCGTTTATCAGAACAACGCCTAATATAACTCCGGTATCCAGCCAGTGTTCGAGCAGTGCGGTTACGCCGGCTGCTGCAATCAAAACGTAAATCAATACGTTATGAAACTGCATCAGGAATCGTTTCAAAGCTGAAGGAGGATCAGTTTCCGGAAGTTTGTTCGGACCGTGTTCGTTTAACCTTTTTTTTGCCTCCTCAGCAGTAATTCCTTTACTTCTGTCGGACTTAAGGTTCTGTAATACGGCGTCAGCGGCAATATTGTGCCATGCTTTTCTGTCTCTTTGAGCTTGCTCTTGATCGTTCATGGCTGGGATAATTTCAGGAATCAGGTTATTTAGAAGATGTTATGCAACATGCATTAAGTCGGGGATTAACAAATGTAAGCATTTTCAAAGCTATGAAATCTGTTAGTAAGATAATCACTATTCAGTATATTTAATGAGTAAAAACGCTCTCGTGATATGAAAACATTTCTCAAAAAAATTCTTGTACTGCCGGTAATTTTAATCGGATTTCTTGGCTGTTCATCCAGCGAAAAAGCTACGGTTGAGCGTGTTACTCACGATACCGACTCTCGATACATGAGCTCAACAGGCTCCGATTTTATGAGGGAGGAGCTCAGAAAAGGTATGGATTCCGTCTATCGCATTCAAAGCTCTGTTGGGTATCGAACGTACCAGTTTGATCTGGATGATCTTCCCATGAAAATGGATCTGGAGGGTGCTGATTTAGAACTCCGTGCAGCTGATACGATCCATGATAATAATATGAGGGCGGGTTCGGCAGTTATTCTCTCCAACAGGCGTGGAAAAACACTGCTGCTTACGGCCTCCCATATTGTTGCGTTCCCCGACACGATTTGGCACCATCCTGAAGGGGTACTGCCCGGTCCGCAATCGAGTGTGGAGGCGGTCACTGTAAAAGTATCGACTTCCCGGACATTGATTGGACGTGACGGCATTTACAACTTTGATATCGCAGTTAACGACCCCAACCTGGATCTTGCCCTGCTGGCCTACGATTTTGAAGAGGATGAGCGGCCTGACCTGGCTCCGCTTCAGATGGGAACAGGAAGATCCGCCGCCCTTGACTGGACTGATAAGGTGTATGCTGTAGGATATCCCCTGGGAATTCAAATGGTGACGACAGCTATGGTCAGCAGGCCACCACACTCTTCAAGAAGAAATTTTGTATTTGATGCGTCCATTAATCGGGGGTTTAGCGGCGGCGCAATATTTGCTGAACGCGGAGATGGAACCGGAATGGAATGGGTTGGAGTTGTCTCCTCCGCTTCAGGGACGCACGAAGAATATCTTGTTCCTGAAAGCAGGAGAGGTCGGGAATATCATCCTGACTCAGAATACGAAGGAGAGATCTACGTTCAGCGTTCTCAGAGGATAAATTACGGAATTGCATACGGCGTGGGGATTGACCGGATCAGACAGTTTATTTCTGATCATATCGACGAATTAAGGACTCTTGGTATTTATTTGCCGGACTATGAATGATTCAGTATTGCTGCATATTGATTATTAATTCCGCTCTCTACAAGTCATGAACTAAAAAGATAAAAATTCATCCAGATACTAATCTCTTTTCC
>CAZKIZ010000050.1:5476-12641 GCA_964552935.1 uncultured Rhodohalobacter sp.
CTACAAGTCATGAACTAAAAAGATAAAAATTCATCCAGATACTAATCTCTTTTCCACGTTTTATAGCAACCACTTTTTTTTCTTCTGTCGGTATTCTCGTGCTGCTGTTGTACGGCTGTACGCCGGAGGATCCGGACGGGCTGCCAGCACACCTGCAGGCAATCGATTCACTTATAGTACTGCAGGGTGAACCATTTGAAGTTGGGACATTGAATCTTCAGAAGGAGACGGTTTTTGATGATTCGCTTCTATTGAATAAAATTACCGCTGTTTCGATCGATGAAAACAGCCGGGTATATGTTGGCGGAGAGTCCTGGAACCGCGCCAAGGTGTTTCGGTTTGATGGAGCAGGCACGCTGATCGATAGCCTGGGCAGTTACGGTGACGGTTTTGGAGCCTTTATGGAGGTGAGTCGCCTGCAGTTAATGAATAACCGCCTTTTTGTTTTTGATGATGTTTTAAGCAGGGCTACAGCAGTGCAGCTGGAAACATTTGAAGCAGCGGATACCGCCGGCTTTATGAATTTTTATGAGCAGCTTTCTGATATGGAGCCGGAAGGTCATTCGTCAGTAAAACATATCGGTAAGGACGGTTCATACCTTGTTGCTTATCAGCATAAAAGAGATCCGGCATATGATCATGAGGGTCTGATTTCCTATTATTTGGCCGACACCGCCGGAAATCTGCTATCAAATAAAATCCACGAACAATCGGATATCAGATACCTGGTAGGAGATTACGCCGGCCGGCCGGCACCATTTACGCTTCAATTTCCCGAAAAGCCACTTCTCACCGTATCGGAAGAGGGGCGGATCTACTCGGCGTTTACGGATGAATTTTTGATTCATGTTCAAGGTCCGGATGGAACTGACCTGCACTCGTACTATTTTCCGTTTGAACGTTCTATTCTGGATCCCGCCGAAGTGATTCATCCCCGTTATAGTCATAACAAACAGCTTATGATGGTCCGCGAAAGTGCAGACTATCCAGAGCGATGGCCGGCACTTTACTCCATGATTACAGACGACGAAGGCAAAATATGGGTCTCAACCATTAAAGAGGACCGTTCACTACTGGAATGGTGGATCATTGATGATGTAACCGGGCAGCTTGTTACACGCTTCAACTGGCCTTTTGATAAACCGATCGCGGCCGTTAAAAACGGGTCGGTCTACACCATAGAGAAAAACAGCATGGGATACGAGATCGTCGTCAGATACAAACTGCAGGCTGAGTAGGAGTCCCTCAACATTCGCCTGCAGGGTACAGGGATCACGGGGCGTTGATTTGCGACGGATTTCATTCAAGGTCCGTGCCCCACTAACCCACCCCTGAAGATCCGCTGGAAGCGGCTGCTTCTGTCCCCTCCCGAAAGGGGAGGTATAAAATCCCAAATCTTCTACCTACACCATTGTTGATTACAGTAACTCAACCTGATGCATTCTGGATCTGAAAAACACCTTATGTGCGGGTATGCTGTGTGATCTTCCACTTCCAACTTCGATCGTCTGTTAAACAAAAAATAACAATCCACAAATGAATGCGCGAGGCAGGAGCCACGCGCTACAAAATCTCACACCTCACATCTCTAATCTCTAATCTCAAAACCTCACCCTCCCTTCGGCACAAATGCCTGTATTCCCGTAATCTCCCGGCCCAGGATGAGTCCGTGGATATCGTAGGTGCCCTCATAAGTATTGACCGACTCGAGATTTACCATGTGATGAATCACGCGATATTCACCGGAAATACCGTTACCGCCGTGCATATCGCGGGCAACTCGGGCGATTTCGAGTGCCTTTCCGACGTTGTTTCTCTTTGCAAGCGAAACCATTGATGGATGGAGCCGGCCCTCATCTTTCAGTTTACCAAGGCGCCAGGCGAGCAGCTGCATGGAGGTGATATCCGTGAGCATATCGGCCAGCTTGGTTTGGGGCAGCTGGTTGGCTCCAATCGGGTGGCCAAACTGCTTCCGGTCGAGCACGTACTGGCGCGACTTTGTGTAGCAATATTCAGCGGCTCCAACGGCTCCCCATGCGATACCGTAGCGAGCGCTATTCAGGCACATAAACGGTCCTTTCAGCCCGCGAATATCGGGGAACACATTATTATCGGGTACAAACACGTCCTCAAATACCAATTCACCAGTAGAGGATGCGCGAAGGCTCATTTTGTGTTTTGTTGCCGGTGCTGAGAATCCCTTCATCCCTTTTTCAACCAGGAAACCGCGGATTACGGGTTCATCATCTTTTTTCTCTTTTGCCTTCGCCCAGACCACGGCCACATCGGCAATAGGGGAGTTGGTAATCCACATTTTGGCGCCATTAAGCGTCCAGCCGCCATCCGTCTTTACAGCCATAGATTCCATCGAACCTGGATCTGACCCGTGGTTGGGTTCCGTCAGTCCAAAACACCCAATAAGTTCGCCTGTCGCAAGTTTTGGCAAAAATCGTTGCTTTTGCTCTTCTGTTCCGAAGACAGAGATCGGGTACATCACCAGGGAGGATTGCACCGACATGAACGAGCGATAGCCGGAATCTACCCGTTCCACTTCGCGGGCAATGAGTCCGTAGGCGGTTTGGCTGGCTCCAACACCGCCATATTTTGGATCGATGGTTGCGCCAAGCAGGCCAAGATCACCCATCTCTTTAGCCATTTCAATATCAAAAATCTCTTCCTGATTTCCCTTCAGTGCACGCGGTTCGAGTTTGGTTTGAGCGTACTCTCGCGCCGACTCCATAATCATTTTATCATCTTCGGACAGTTCCGATTCGAAGAGGTAGGCGTCGTTGATATTAAATGAGTTTTTAGACATGGCAGAGATGATATATTTTTTTGACTGGTAAGAAAGATACGATCTATAAATGTAAAGAAATCAGACCGCTAAATCATTCACTTCTGCAGAAAAAGTTTATCTGGATGAAAAGTCATTTTAATCCGAATGAGCTCCATCAAGCTTTTAAATCCTTGATATTTTCTCGTGAAAGCAGGGCTAATTTTCTTCGAAAATTTTGTGGTAGTATGAGAGCACGAGCAGGTAAATTCCATATGTGATTAATCCGCCGGCGGTAATAGCAAGTACCCAGATGCCATAAGGCTGATCTCTCAGGGCATTCAGTGCGTCAGAAATTCCGCCTGCTTCTTCAGGGTCGTAGTTTACGGACGCCCGATAAAAAAGATATGCTACCATACAGTAGACGATACCCCACGCGGCAGTTCCAATCCGGCCAAGTGACCGGAGCACACGCTTCTCCGTGACATTCATTTTGGAACTAAAGCTGGATTCAAAACCGGCAGTGTAGACAGAATAGAACTGGTAAAATCCACCGATTAATATGATAACTGCACATATCATGACCAGCCAGGATCCAAAAGGCAGTTCCATGATGTTCTCGACCCACACTTCAGTGGTTTCATCACCATCCTGCGCTCCTACCCCCTGTAGTATTTGCCATGCCGCGTACGACATGGAGATATAGAGGAGTCCTGTTAAAAAATCGATGCCTCTGAGGAAGATAATTTTAAACCCATCGCCCCGGTCTTCAGGATCAATGATTCCCTGTAGCATTTTCCAGATCGCGTGGGCAATCAGGCCGGCAATAATACCAATCATCAAAACAGAACCAAACGGTTGCTCAATGAATTCGCTGAATGCGTCAGTGGCATCAGATGTCTCGCCTCCCATGCCCAGGGTAGCCTGCAGCGTTAACACGCCAACCATAAGGTAGACCAGTCCTTTAGCAACATAGCCGGTTCTGGCTATGGCAGAAATGATTGTCTGATTTTTGTCTTGCATCAGTTTTGCGTTGTAAAAATGAGCTTATAAAAGAATTGCCCTTGCAGGGTTAGTACTCGATTATATAGACAGTTGGTTGTATGTAGTTAAATTTGATAAAAAAAAAGCCGTATACCTATTACAGATATACGGCTTAAAATTGAAAAAACGATCAGTTTTATTAGTCGTTGTATCCCATCTCATTTTTCAGCTGACGGCCGAGAATAACCCGCTGAATTTCTGATGTGCCTTCACCAATTGTCATAAGCTTCACATCACGTAAAAATCGTTCAACATGGTACTCTTTGGTGTATCCGTATCCTCCGTGAATCTGAACGGCATCGAGTGCTGCCCGCTCGGCCATTTCGGATGCAAACAGTTTTGCCATGGAGGCTTCTTTGGTAAACGGTTTGCCCTTGTCTTTTAGCCAGGCAGCCCGGTGTACAAGCAGACGGGATGCATCGATCTCTGTGGCCATATTTACCATTTTGTGCTCTATTGCCTGGAAGTCTCCGATAGATTTTCCAAACTGCTTGCGCTCTTTGGCGTATTTCATCGACTCCTCGAGTGAACCGCGAGCAATCCCAACGGAGAGGGCACCAATTCCAATCCGGCCGCCGTCGAGTACTTTCATCGTGTCGATGAAGCCTTTTCCAAGTTCACCTAGCAGATTTCCGGAGGGTACGCGAACATCCTCGAAAACCACCTCGGTTGTGTCAGAAGAGTTCATCCCCAGTTTATGCATCGGTTCGCCGGGCTTCACTCCATTCGTGGTTCGCTCTACAATAAAAGCGCTGATCCCTTTCGTGCCGAGGGTAGGATCGGTTTTGGCCAGAACCACGTAGGTATCTCCCACAGAACCCTGGGTAATAAAAATCTTGGAGCCGTTGATGATCCAGTCATCTCCATCTTTCACGGCGGTGGTTTTCATTCCTGATGCATCGCTGCCGGAACCGGGCTCAGTAAGGCACCAGGCCGCCAGTTTTTCTCCCTTTGCGAGAGGGGTGAGGAATTTCTCTTTCTGTTCATGAGATCCTGCAAGTGCAATGTGGCCGCTGCCGAGGGATGTATGCGATGCCACGGTCAGTGCAAGAGAAGCGTCCCATCGGGCAATCTCTTCAATCGCCAGGCAGAAACTTACGGTATCAAAACCGGCGCCGCCGTACCGTTCTTCGTGGTAAATTCCGAGCAAACCCTGGTCCGCCAGCATTTTAATGATGTCGTGAGGAAATTTCTTATTTGTATCTCTTTCTATTACGCCGGGTGCAATATGTCGTTCTGCAAAGTCACGGACGCTGTCTCGTATCATCTGGTGATCTTCTGACAGTTCGAAAGAGAGGCTGCTGGTTCGTTCAAGTACTTCTAAACTCATATGATTTTGTATCTATTCTTGGTTAAATGGAAACGCTTCCAAGATAACGTTTTGTGCGCACAATTCATTTGATGAAATCATTAAATAAATGATTTCTCATCAAAATTTATCTAACCTACATTATTTGCAGAAAATTGCAGGTTAGTTTTATAATTATGATTATCAGTGAGATACCTCAAACAAAGATTAAATTTTGTTCAATATTATATTGTCATACACTGCGAAACTTGGTGAATAATGCAGGCTATCAAAAAACATTCAGGTTGTTATCGGCTAATGAAAGAACGATTTTAAGATAAGATTCCTTAATATGGAACAACACTAATTAAGCTTAGTAACAACAAGCGTCACTTAAACTTAAACAACAAGTACAATTATGAATAACAAATTAATACTTCCCATCGCTGCAATTTTCCTAATGTTTTTCGCTGCTGCCTGCGGATCGTCAGGTATGGTAGGATCTGAAGATCGAACAGCTGTAGCTGGTGTTGTTGTAGATGGCGATTCTTATGACAGAATAGCTAACGCAACCGTAACTCTTACAGACGAAGATAAATCAGCCGTAACCAACGAGAACGGAGTATTTACGTTTGTGGATGTTGGTGTTGGAACCCATAACGTTGTGATAGATGCCGGGGATCACGGCACAACTGAAACGACGATCGATGTGGTAGATGGCGGTACGAGAGTAGAGATCAAAATCTGATAATTGACCCATCAAAATTATTTAAAGGCCCTCTTATTAGTTTAAGAGGGCTTTTTTTTGGCATATACTTTATTTCGTAAAGCTTTCACTGTAAAATACCGTTTTACGGATACTTGACGAAAATTCTCCGACAATACAAAATCGGCTTCAACTCTTTATCTGAAGGCTACGAGATACATGTCTGGATGAAGATACATATCTGCATGAATAGTTGGCTTTTGCTTTTGTGACACTGGCTCCTCCATCATTTCCACTAAACCTTGCTTGAAAACCGGGCCCCAAATTTTCTATGCTATCGTTTAGAATAAAATCATCTCTTATTTTAAAATAATTGTGTAGTAATGTTATGATGATATGAATAGAGGATTATTTACCAAATAAATAAATAGCAAAATGCATTCTGTTTGGAACAAAAAATGAGAATAACATTTACAGTGATTAATGCGATTTAGATAATCGCTTAACTTCAATAATAAAAATCAGAGAACATATGAAGATATCAAAATTAATCATGATCATAGCAACAGCAGCCATCAGTATGACCATACTGATAGCGTCCGCAAATATACAGGATGAGAAGGCGGCAGCAGCTGATAATATACTTGTAGGTTCAGTGGTAGATGCATCAGACTATGAGGGAATTGCCGGTGCAGAGGTCATTGTTTATGATACAGAACATACTGCCACTACAGATGAATATGGTACATTTACCATTGAAGGTCTGGAGGAGGGTACATACACCATAACAGTTAACGCCGAAGGGTACTCTTCGACCGAAGAGGAAGTAGAGATGACAGAAGAGGGAGCAAGTGTGGAATTTGTTCTTGAAGCTGAAGTGAAGTAGAAATCTTTTAAATTATTACTGAAAAAAGGTATACATACACGTGTATACCTTTTTTTTTATCCGTAATTCCAGGTCACTCCGCGGCCAATTTCCGGATCGGGAAATTCCCATGTTACTGCACCCTGATCGCACGCATACATGCAGGTGCCGCACTCAATACAGTCCTCCACCTGGAAATGAACTTTTCCATTCTCATCTTTAGTGTAGCAGTTAGCCGGACACACATACGTCGTGCACTTATGCGGGCACGTGGAATTGCAAATATCGGTATCAACCCGAATGTGAGGCTTGATATCTGACTTAGCCTGGTTCCGATAGCTTACCAGCCCGAGGCGTTCTTGAAGTGTGAGGAGTTTCATAGCTGTGGTTTTTAGGTTGTTAATTTCTTTTTGGGAAAGATGAAAAGTGAAAAGTCAAAAGTGAAAAGTTGAATTTGGTCCAATACATACATTCATAAAATTCCGTCTT
>CAZKIZ010000051.1:0-12537 GCA_964552935.1 uncultured Rhodohalobacter sp.
TTTCCGAGTCGGTTATAATTCCGTGCACAGTTTGGCTCATTCCTCTAAAAGGTGAGATCAGAATGAGTAAGAGAAGTGACGTAATGATTTTGGACATTGAAGAGTTGAATCGTTCGGGGGTTGCGTCTCTCTGGTATATACGTACGTAACCCGAAAGCGTTGCAAAACATTTTCGTTCTTCTGACTTACTTTTCATCGCAATGAAATTACAGCAGGCTGCAGATATGACCACAAAAGAGGAAGAGCGGGTATTATAACCCGGGGATAGGCAGAGGCGTCAGGAGTCTTCCAGAACTACAGCTGGTTCGAGTGGCTTAACCACAACCTCATCGCTCGGCTCAAATATTACGCGGTTATCGGTATGAACAATGTACCGGTCGCCGCCAAACTCAACATGGTAGGTTATATCGTGTCCTTTAAACTCTCTCGCAGCTATTATGCCAAGCCGTGATTCATCTGTATTTCCATTTGGCTTCTCAATCGTTAAATGTTCAGGGCGAATGGAACAGGTTACGTGTCCTCTGGCGCGACAATTGAGCCTCATAAGGCCAAGGTTCGTGTTTACTTGGTCAGAATCGTCTACATCAGCTTCAAAAATGTTGGTTTTACCCAGAAACTGTGCCACAAATTTTGTCTTCGGCTTATAGTAGACCTCTTCCGGCGTTCCAATCTGCTCAATGTGCCCTTCATTCATTACACCCACACGGTCAGCAAACGAAAGAGCCTCTTCCTGATCGTGAGTAACCAGAACTGCACTCATTCTTGCTTTCTTGATTATTGATCTTACCTCTTTTCGCGTTACCGTTCTAAGCATGGCATCCAGATTTGAAAACGGCTCGTCCAGTAAAATCAGCTCCGGTTCAGGCGCAATTGCACGGGCCAGTGCAACTCTCTGCTGCTGCCCGCCAGACAGTTCTGCCGGGCTTCTGTCTTTGAATTCTCCCATTCCTGTTCTGCAGAGAACCTCCTCAGCAAATACGTTCCGTTTATGCTTTGGGAGATTTGTGAGCCCAAAAGCTACATTCTCAAGTGCGGTCATATGGGGGAAAAGTGCATAGTCCTGGAAAACAAACCCTATTCCGCGTTTTTGCGGAGGCACGTGTGTGTCAACAGAGGAGAGAATACGTCCGTTTAGCATGACCTGCCCGGCATCGGGGCGCTCAAATCCGGAAATCAGACGTAATGTGGTTGTTTTACCGCAGCCGCTGGGGCCAAGAAGAGCAAAAATTTCATCCTTGCCAACATGGAACGTAGCCTGCTTGACAACGGGATTCCCTTTTTCGAACGATTTTTCAATTTGATTTACTACAAGAAGCATTGGTCAATCTTTCTAACTTCAGGCGCGCCCCGGCCATTTTGTTGTCTTATTTAAAATGAGTCTATATAAATTAAGGAATTTTATCCATTTCCTAAACTCTGTAAGAAAAATAGAATCTCACTGCCGCTTAAAAACATCTTAATGTGCTTACCGGGAAATAGTTGTAAAAGGGATTGTTTAACACGCTTTGCAGAATAATTTCTGCAGCATTTTTTCAAACAGGGTCACGATTATTCTTCATACATGTTTTTGATAGAATTATTTTATATTACAGTATTAAATTCAATCACCGTACACATATAATGTGAGATTCTACTATGAAAAATTTAGCACTTTATTTCTTTACAGCCTTGTTAAGTATTGCCCTCTTACAAGCTTGCGGGGAGCAGCAGGATGAGGCAGAAATGGAGCGGGACCAACAGGCGATTCAGGATTCGCTTGAAAGAGTGTATGAGGCTGAGATGGAACAGATGCGCCGAGATAGTATTGAGCAGGCAAGGGCCGATAGTATTGCGGCTGAGGAAGAGCGAAGAAGAGTTGAATTTTCTGATTCCGGTGAGTTCGTTGTTCAGGTAGAAGCCTGGAGATCTCAGAATAAAGCGCAGCGTCAGGCTGAAGAGTGGAAAAACAGAGGCTACGAACGTTCATTTGTAGTGACGTATGGTAATCGGGATACCGGTGACGTCTGGTTCAGGGTAAGAATCGGCAGATTTGATACCCGCCAGATGGCCGAAAGATTCAAAAACAGGCTTTCAGAAGACTACAACGCACAATCGTGGGTGAGCCGGCTCGATGAGCCTGTTGAAGAAGAAGCGATGCAGGATGATTAACCTATAGCGTAAAACACTTAGACCAAACCGCCTAAATTTATCGTTTACAAATATTTAGAATTAATTTCCTATGTATTTAAATACTTTATTGCTATTTTAAAAGTGCGCTCAAGTAGCGTCTCTCTTGATGAATAGTCAGGGCATCACACCGGATACGTGTGATGCCTTATTTTTTTCCCCCTCCTGCAACATCACCAATCAAATTATCGTAGTGAACTTTACGCGTGTTGATCATAGCTCTATATTACGATCTACATCTAAAAATAATTTTACCCCGGAATGAAAAACTTCGACATTGATCACCGAAACAATAGCAATTGCGATATTTTAGACCTGCATGGTGAGTTGGATGCTCACACCGCATCGGAACTTGAAAGAGCGCTGCAGGATTTAATAGCCAGGGATAATATCAGAATCATCGTAAACTTCAATAAGCTTGAATATATAGCAAGTGCGGGACTCGGCGTTTTCATGGCTTATATAGAAGATGTCCGCAAAGATGGTGGTGATATAAAGCTCACTAATATGAACGACAAGGTCTTTAACGTATTCGACCTTCTGGGTTTTCCCGCCCTTTACGATATTTTTGAAGATGAGTCAGAAGCCATCCAAAAGTTTTCAAACTCATAAACGAGTCTTCATTGGGAACACTTTCCACATATCAGAAATCGATCGATGCCTCCACAAAAAACCTGGCGGAGGTTCGGGATTTCGTCGATGAACATGCCAAAAACCACGGGTTTAATAAGCAACAAATTGCCGATATAAGGCTTGCTGTTGATGAGGCCATCACAAATATTATTAAACATGCCTATCAGCAGGATGACTCGAGAAGCATCGATATTGAAGTTACTTTAGAAGAGAATAGTATTTGTATTCAGCTGCAGGATACGGGCAAGAGATTCCGAATGAATAAATATTCTGAACCCGATATTGAGAAAAAAATAAAAGAACGAAAAAGAGGCGGAATGGGGCTCTTCCTGATACACTCCCTGATGGACAGTGTGACCTATACGAGCAACAACGGCTTAAATGAAATGGTAATGTGCAAAAACAGATCCTGATCTATTGGCACTTTCAAAACAACGATCCCGGCTTGACCTAAAAACAGTTCTCGAAACAAGCAGAGTTCTTATTGAAGCGCAGGACGAAGAGTTTGTGTTTGAGAACCTGCTGAGAATTGCCATGGGAAAACTTCTTGTTACCCGGGCAGCTATCCTCCTGAAAGATTCTGAAAGCGGCCTCTATACCGTTTCCGTCTCCAAAGGAAATTCCAATATTTCAGAAAAAACGTTTAACCTGAATATTAAACAAAAGAACCTTTCCCGACCCCATTTCCTTCTGCCTGATAAGCTCGGACAGGTAAAAGAGCTCGATCCTTTTTTTCCTAAAGGGGCTATGTTTAATCTCAGGACAAGCACTCAGCATCTTGGTTTCCTGGTGATCTACGAAAAAGCCACTAAAAATGACTTTACCCCCGCTGAACTTGAATTCGTTGAAAGCCTCTGCATTATCTCATCATCCGCTGTTGCCAACAGCAGAATGCTCGATCAGCTCACCACCACAAACCGTCAGCTTGATCAGCGCATACACGAACTGAACACACTGTTTGATCTATCCAAGGAGTTCAATTTATTAGCCGATCGGAATAAAATTTCAAGAATATTTAAGTTTGCCCTCATGGGGCAGCTATTCATACGATCGTTTTTTCTGATTTATCGAACAGATCACGACGTTGAACTGCTTGCTTCAAGTAACTTCCCCTTCGATGATGCCACACACCACCTGCAAGAGTTGTTCGATCAAACCGAAGAAGTCACGACGGTTAATGAGGATCTTACCAGGAAATTCCCGGTTTTAAAGGAGAGCGATATCTGTTCGCTTGTTACAATCTCCGTACACGGACGAAAAGTTGCCTTGATAGGTGTTGGTAACCGGGCCAACAACAAACCGTTTACAGAATCTGATTATAACTTCCTCAAGTCCCTCTCAAATCTCGCAATAAACTCTATTCAGAGAACCTACTTGCTTGAAGAACGGATTGAAAAAGAGCGAATGGAAGAGGAGCTATCGCTTGCCAAATCAATCCAGGATAAACTCCTGCCCGATCGCATACCGGAGATTAGCGGCCTCGATCTTTCTGCCCTGACCGTAAGCTCTTACCAGGTGGGCGGAGACTACTACGATGTTGTGGAAACCCCGGACGGAAACCACATATTTGCCATTGCTGATGTGACAGGTAAAGGATTTGCTGCAGCTCTGCTGATGGCCAATCTTCAGTCCATGTTACACATTCTGCTGCCGTTTGAGATTACGCTGGAGGTTGCAACAGAACGAATTAATGACCTTATTTTTCAAAACACCCCGAGCGATAAGTTTATAACGTTCTTCTGGGGTAAATACCACCATAAAAGCCGCATTTTCAGATATGTGAATGCGGGCCACAATCCGCCTCTGCTGTTAAAAAATGGCTCAAATTCTTTTAAGGAGCTGTCAGAAGGCGGGCTGTTGCTCGGTGCCATTAAATGTATGACTCCGTACGAATCAGAGGATGTACAGCTTGAACCCGGTGATATAGTCGTCTGCTACACAGATGGTGTAAACGAGGCGCAGTCGGGAGACGATGAGGAGGAATTTGGTGTTGAAAGGCTGGAACAGACAATTCTTGAAAACCGAACAGAATCGTCCGAACATATAAGAGATTCCGTTATAAACCAGGTGAAACAATTTGCCGGCTCAACTCAGTTCGACGACCTTACTCTGCTGGTTTTTAAGGCCTGTTAAACGATCTGTTACCTATAATTCCCGATAAATTGCGATTCTGCTGCTGTTCAGATAAAGCCATGATTGTTTCGTAAGTTCGGTAGCGATTTTTAATCTCATCCACATACTGAACCGTTTCGATTCCCCTGGCAAATCCATGCCTTGCATGCTGATAATACCGCCTCTGCATCAGCTTCAGCAGGGCATCGGCAACATTCTCCCACTCGTTAGGGTTTTTATTCTGATCAATAACGAGCCGCCTTGCATCCGCCACGTGCCCCATACCTGAATTATAAGCAGCAAGTGAAAAGGCAATCTGATTAGTGCTATCCATATACGAATAGTGATTCATATGTTCTTTAAATATTCGTACGCCTTCATTAATACTTGTAAGCGGGTCGTAAAGATCTTCATACGGAACATCTACAAACCGGGGAATAACCTGCATAAGGCCAACAGCGCCCGCCCAGCTTTTACTATTGGGATTGAACTCCGACTCCTGCGCAATCATGGCGGTAATCATGAGCCAATCTACGCCCATAGAATCAGAAACCGCTCGAATCATTTCATCATAGGGTGATATAATTCCCATGGTTTGATACTGCCATTCCGGATTGTAGTACTGGGCAATTTGAGGACCTTCCTGAAAATAACGCTGTCGCAGAATGTTTAAGAATGTAGAGCGCCGGGGACGGTCTCTATCTTCGGTAAATCGAAAATGCTTATATAAAAACTGGTTCATTTTGTTTTCCAGGTCCGGTGCATTCTTTCGAATCGCCCAGGCAATAGTATCTTTTTCAGCAATAGTGGGCCCCGGAAACAGACCGTCCATATATCGGTTTGTGGCATCAAACATATTATCATCAGCAACAGTAGCCATCAAATTTCCCTGTGCAACTTCAACAAGTGTAGCCTCGGTATCAAGTTCGTCGGGAAGCAATTGAATATTCAGGTCGTACCCCTCCTCCTGAAGCTCCATCAATTTTAAATAGTATGAACTGTTTCTTCTCACTGATATCGGAATATCTTGTTCAACCAGGTCTTCAAGCGATGTAGGCATCGGGCTGAGTTCACTCGAAAAAACCAAAATCTGATCTACAAGGTTATATGGACGGGTAAACTGGGCGTACTCCCTTCTCTCATCTGTGATCGTATAGTTGGCGGCAATCACATCGCCTGCACCGCTATTGAGGAGCTCAAAAGGATTTTCATCTGCTCCTACAATCACCACTTCCAAAGCGAGGTCATTTTCTCGAGTAAACTCTCGTATCAATTCATACTCAAAACCTACTTCTATACCCTGGTTCAGAAAATATGTATTGGAGCTGTAATAGGTAATCATTCTGAACGTGCCCCTGCGTTCAATTTCTGCCAGGTCCCGCTTAACGGGATCCATGACTGTGTGAGAAAAGGTGGTATCCTGCTCCGAAATGGTTAAATCATCAGCCTGTTCTTCCGTTTCAGCACAGCTCGATAAGGATATAAGCAGAAGAGCTGATAGAAATAATCCGGCGATTCTCTTTAGTGATCTTTTTTTGTAACATTTTGCCATCAGTAACGGATTCGTTCCTGTTAAGTACCTTCAAAAGACACTGATATTAATCAACTTACACTGTCTTTTGATACCGAAAATTTAACGTATTATATACTCAGTCGTTTTACTCCCGATGTTCTGGTATAAATATCCAACAATAAATTCAGATTATCCATTTCTATAGATGAATCTAACAGAATCGCTTCCATAGCGGGTCATTTTCACAATATTTGCAGTCAGCATGAATTTCTATGCAGAACTACCTGTCCTTAAATAACTTAGAAGCAAGGTCAACTCCAAAAATGATTACGCTTTTTTAACTCTTTTATACCATGTTAATGATACACCAATCATAATTACCACCATTGCACAGAGTGAAAAGAGCGTCGGCACCTCACTAAAGATAAAATATGCCGCAATAGCCGCAAAGATGGCTTCAGACAAAACCAGAGTTGATAGAAGCGTTGGTGATACATATTTCACAGCATAGTTCATCGATCCGTGGCCTAAAATTGTAGGGCCGGCCGCAAGAGCAAAACCTACCAGCAGCGCTGTACCGCTCATCGCAGGTATTCCCCCCACCCAAAAGACAACCAGTACAGTACAGGTTATTGTAGCGTACAGATAAACGTAAAATACATAGTCGATCCACTCGGTATACTGCCTTATTTTCCGTCCCAGCATAAAGTAAACAACGAATATTACCGCCGCTGTAAACGCAAACGTATTCCCAAGAAGAGCGTTTGGAAATGCCTCTAAGCTGGTATCGTCTGCCACACCAAGCAACACCGAGCCGCTGAATGATATGATTACCCCAACCCATACAATCAGTTTGAACTTTTTGCTGAAAATGAGTCTCTCTGCTACAATCAACATTACAGGGTGCATGGTAACCAGTACCGAAGCTGAGGCCACTGAAGTGTAGTGCAGAGAGGCTATCCAGAAAGAGAAGTGCAGCCCCAGGCTAATCCCTGCAAGAGCCAGCAAGATGTGGCTTACCCCATTCTCTTTAAGCACCGAAAGGGAAGTTCGTTTAGGAATCCAGAAGGGGAGCAGGCAGAGAACCGCAAACCCGGTTCGGAGGGCGGCAAGCGCCATTGGCTCTACATCAGTCGCAAACCTTACAAGAATTGGTGCCAGCCCGAAAGTAATAAGCCCCACAATGAGCAGAGCAACAATTTTTCCTATCGGGACATCTTCCTGGGCAGTCAAATCAGTTAGCGGATCCGGTCCATCGACTCAACAAGTTCCTGGTCTTTCTTGATTAAGCGCCCTGCCTGCCACAAGCAGATTAAAGCCAGCAAAATCACTCCTGTACTTCCCATTTCCCTCCAGAGAAAACGCCCGAATCCACCCATTGTGAATAGAATCGCAACAGATACGCCAAAGCCCGCAATTTGAAAATAGGTGGCAGCTTTTACCCACTTCAGCTGATTGATGCGATTCCCATACAGAAAAATTGCGATCAAACTCAGCAGCATGGATATCGTTAAAAATACCGCAAAGCTGGTTCCGATCCATCCCGAAGGATCATTTATTGCGTGACGATAGATCGGTGTAAAAAATACACCGAGGTTTAATAGTATGGCTAATGCAAGGAAAAGTGTCTGTAGTCTTTGTATCAAATCGTAAGGATTATTTCATTGGCATTTTAAACAGAGACAGACCGCTCAAATGCGATCTGTTCTTAGTGAATGAACCCGATTAAAATATGAAATAACTATCGCAGAAGCTATGAAGTAAAACCGCTTGCTACGACAGTTTCTTCAGCCGCCCAGATACCGAATCGAATGCGGAATAGAGGACAGGAACTACAACTAATGTTAAAAATGTCGCAAATGTCAGTCCACTGATAATTGCAATCCCCATCGGACCCCAGAACGCTGTACTTTCTGATCCAAGCTGGAAATTAGGGTCGAAATCGGTGAACAGACCCACAAAATCGATGTTTATTCCAAATGTGAGCGGCACTAAACCGAGTATGGTGGTGAGGGCGGTCAGCAATACGGGCCTGAAACGAATGGTACCCGCTTCAATGATTGCACTCATCTTATTGATCCCTTTGTCGGTGAGCTGTTTTACATAGTCCATCAGTACGATGTTGTTAACACACACAATTCCAGCGAGTGAGATAATCCCGATAAAGGTCATCAGACCAAAGGGTGTGCGCGTTAATATCAATCCAAGGAGCACCCCGATCAGGCTCAGGCCGACCGCTGTAATGATAATCAGCGGCGATACAATGCTGTTGAACTTGGCAAGCATCACCAGGAATATAAGCGCGGAGCCGACCAGCAGTGCAGTAGTAAGAAAGCCAAATGCTTCTTCCTGGTCTTCACTTTCACCGGTGTATTCCATGGAGTACCCTTCCGGCAATTCGCTGCGATAATCGGACAGCAGCTCCTGTGCACTGGCCAACACTTCCGGCCCGCTGAATCCCGGAGCAGCGCGCCCCTCAATAGTAGCCGTTCTCTCAAGATTCAGGCGGGTGATAGACCCAAGGCCGGTCCCTTCTACAAAATCAGCTACTGACACCAGGGGAACACTTGTCCCCTCTTGCGTACGTATATTCAGATTTCGCAGACTCTCCAGATCCTGGCGATCTTCGGGACGAAGTCGTACTACAATGTCGTACTCATCCTCACCATCACGCCACTCACTCGCCTCCAGTCCGTTATTTGCAATTCTGATCGTCTGTGCAATATCCTGCATATTCAGACCAAAGCGGCTCGCCTTCTCATAATCAACCATCACTCTATACTCAGGAAATCCACCGCTAACGTTGTTTCGAACATCCACAAGCCCGGGCACAGTACCGCTGACTGATGCTTCGTTAAGGCGCTCGGTGACTTCTCGGGTAATTCTTGTAATCTCATCAAAATCGGGGCCAGATACCTCAATATTTACCGGCGGGCCTGTTGGAGGACCCTGCTGTTCTCCATCCACATTTACAATTACGTCTGGAATATCGCGAACAACATCCCGGATTTTTGAAAGCGTTAACGCCGAGGATTCGGTCCGCTCACCATAATCTACAAGGTTAATTGTAAGCCTTGCCCGTTCAGCACTTTGGGCTCCACCCCCAAAGAAAGGATCTCCTGAAACTCCTACATTTGTTTGAATATTTTCGATGTTACCCTTTACATTCGGATCATTGTCAATCAGGGAGTAGATTCTTTGCTGCACATCTTCGGCAATGACGTTACTCGCCTCAATATTCATCCCGATTGGCCCTTCGAGTTCTACGATGATCGGGCTGGGATCGGTTTCGGGAAAGAATTCCACCCCGGTTGGGACGAGGGCAAAAAGGGCGAAAATTGAGATCAGCACGCCCATTGTTGAGTTCAGCAAAAGCGCCCGGTTGTCGGTCAGCATAATCGGCTTGTCGGTTCGCCTTAAGAGGCCCAGCGCCCCTATCACGATCAAAATTACGGGAAGTGACATCAATATTATCCACTCTTGCGGTGACACATCTGTTCCAAAAGAAACCAGCACCAATATTACAGCAATAAATATTGCCAGCGCAGCGCCGGCATAAACCGACAGCAAAGCTCCCCTGAAGATTGCTTCAAAAAGGTGAAATACAATCATGACAAGGCCGACAACTCCAAAAATTCCCGCTATCGCAAAAAATATTACGGAGGCAGGAGAAAACAGGGCCACAAATCCGCCCAAAATCCCAAACAGAGCCGCTAAGGTGAAGCTGCCCAGTGCCAGTGTGTTTCTGAAGAGGGCGTACTTTACGGTGTAGTCTCTCTTTAAAAGAGCCCTCAGCAATACCTTGTAATATTGAACCATCTTTGGAAACAGCGACTCATTAAACACTTTTGCCGCGGGTTTAATCATGTAGCGATAGGTAACAAAGAAGAAGAGCACTGTCAGAACAGAAACCATCAGCGTGGTGAAATTGGCCATTCCGATGGCAACAGCAAGAAATACCAGCCCTGCCAGGCCAATCCCCTTCACAAAAACTGATGGCTTTTTAGACTCTTCATCATCAAGCTTCACAAAGTAGGCGGTCAAAACCGGGTAGATAACCAGGGCTACAAAAAGCGAACAGAGCAGCACAATGATGAGTGTTGTAGGGAGGTACCCCATGAACTGCCCGATGATACCCGGCCAGAACGTCATTGGAAGGAAAGCGGCTACCAGGGTTGATGTTGCGGCAATCAACGCATAGCCAACCTCATCAGTTGCAAGTTTGGCTGCTTCAAACCGCTCATATCCCATCTCCCTGTAGCGGTAAATATTCTCGACCACCACAACAGAGTTGTCCACAAGAAGCCCGAGTGCAATAATCAGACTAAACAGAATGATAAAGTTTACGGAGTATCCGAAACCGTAGAGAACAATAAAACCCACAAAAATAGACAGCGGAACCGCTGTAGCCACCAGCAGTGCGTTCCTCACCCCCAGGAAGAACACCAAAACCAGCACGATAAACAGCATACCGCTGATAATACTGTTCTCAAGGTCGGAGATCAGCTGCATTACATCTTCACTCTGATTCCCTGTAATGATGACGGATGTTCCGCCGGGAAGCGATACGCCATCTACAATTTCCAGAACCTCATCAACAGCCTCGAGAATATTAACACCCGGCCGTTTTTTAATATTGAGGCTGATTACCTGATTATCCTGAATTTCTGAATCATCCAGCTCAACCGTTCGACCGTTCTCATCGGTTTTGTAAGCGCGAAGCCGGGCGTAACTCTCCCTGTCTTTAAATCCAAACATCACCTCGGCAACATCGCGCATGTACACCAGGCCCGGTCCCCGCGGGCCATCGCCCATAGGACGGGCCACCACGAGATTTTCGATCTCTTCGGGGCGTTCAAACTCGCCGCTTACCCGCACCAGGTAGCTAAACTTGTCAACATCTACCGTACCGCCGGGAATGGTCAGGTTCTGGCCCTGAATTGCATTTACAAGCTGCCCAAAACTAAGGCCGTACCCATTCAGTGCATCAATATTTACGTTTACCTGCACTTCCCGTTCGGTATCCCCGATCATCTCTACTTCGCGGATGCCTGACGCGGCTTCAATGTCGTCTTTCATTCTGTCGGCCACTTCTGTAAGTCTCGACAGCGGATAGTCTGCCGCAAGGTTTACCGTCATGACGGGAAAATCATCAATATCGATCTCTACAATAAATGGTTCTTCAGCTTCAGGCGGCAGTTCGGTCCTTGCTAAATCCACACGCTCCCTCACCCGCTGACTTGCCACATTAATGGGCACATCCAGCTCAAACTCCACCACAACGCTGCTAAAGCTCTCTGTTGTTGTTGAGACAATCTCTTTTACACCGTTGATCCCCTGAAGCTCCCGCTCAATCGGCTGAGTTATCAGCGACTCCATATCGGCAGGAGATATACCGGGATAGACTGTATTCACGATGAAAATGGGAATCTCTACCGACGGGTTTGATTCCTTGGGTATAGAGCTATAGCTAAACGCTCCGGCCACAACAAGTATCGCCGTGAGCACAAGCACTACCGTACGGTTTTTAATGGTCAGTTCAGTTAGTTTCATTATTTACCCGGTATTGATCTGATATTTTTCTGGATGGCTGCCTGATATTCAATCATTTGAGACTTTTTTTAATACGATACAAATGGCCTGTCTGCATCGATGAGGCGCCCGGCCCGCTCACTGCTCGTTTCGTTATTTAAAATATTCAGACGGTCGCCGTCATTAAGATTACTAATGCCTGAAAAGATGATCTCGTCGCCCGGCTCAATACCCGACACGACCTCAATCAGTGCTCCCGAAGCCTGACCCGTTTGAACCGTCACCAGTTCAGCCACTTTATGGCCGTCTCGCTCCGTAGCTTTAAACACCGATATTCCCTCTTCATTTCTGATAACAGCTGTGCGGGGGATGATCATTGCGCCGTCGAGCGTTCTTCTTAATACTCTGAGGTCTACAACCATCTCGGGCTTCATCATCCGGTCAGGATTTTGGAGCTCTACTTCAGCCGTATACGTTCGGGTATCCGGATCGATAACATTTCCCGCATACGATATTGTACTTGCGGTACCTTCATTTGAAGATGAATTTGTGTGTATCTGAACCGGAGTTCCTTCTGTAAT
>CAZKIZ010000052.1:0-12517 GCA_964552935.1 uncultured Rhodohalobacter sp.
TCAAAGTTTTCGGCATTGACAGAAACCCGTCCATTTTAGCTTGATACACCAGAACTGAAAACAATATATTAAGCATAAATCTGCGCTGATTAGACCAGATTAGAACGTTTGTCAGCCATAGAAAATTCATCTAAACTACTGCACGGTTATGAAGAAAAAATATTATAGCAGCGAATTAAAGAAACTACAGATTGAGCTGGCCAAGCTTCAAAAATGGGTGAAAGCAGAAGGGTTAAAAGTGGTAGTGGTGTTTGAAGGTCGGGACGCGGCCGGAAAAGGAGGTGTTATCAAACGGATAACCCGGCGGACTAACTCCCGCATCTGTCGAGTGGTTGCTCTTGATAAGCCAACTGAAAAAGAGCAGACGCAGTGGTATTTCCAGCGCTACGTGGAACATCTGCCCTCTGCCGGAGAGATTGTTCTTTTCGATCGCAGCTGGTATAACCGGGCCGGCGTGGAGCGGGTGATGGGTTTTTGTACAGAGGATCAGGTGGAAGAGTTTTTCCGAAGCTGTCCGGAATTTGAAAGAATGCTGGTGCGCTCAGGCATCATTCTGATTAAATACTGGTTTTCGGTCTCAGATGAGGTTCAGGAAGAGCGGTTCCGATCGCGTATGGAAGACCGGACCCGGCGCTGGAAGCTCAGCCAGATGGATCTTGAATCGCGCAGGCGCTGGGTAGAGTACTCGAAGGCAAAAGACGATATGTTCCGCTATACCGACATCAAGCAGGCACCGTGGTACGTGGTGGACGGCAATAACAAGCGCAAGGCGCGGCTTAACTGCATCCATCACCTGTTGAACCAGGTTGATTATAAAGATCTTACGCCGCCGCAAATTGAGCTGCCTGAAAAGCAGGAGAACAAAGGCTACATCCGTCCGCCGATCGATGAACAGACGTATGTGCCGGAAGTATATTGACTTGACTGAAGGTGTGGTTAGTGCAGTCCGGGGTTTTCAAAAGTTTGAAACAGACAATGAGACTCTTTTTGTTACAAGCCGTTTGTTATGCTTTCAAAACGAACGGTCAGTATTTCAACTGTCTGTCGATTCTCATTTTCTTTAGTTCTCTGATCTTGAAGTATAGTGTTCAACCATAATAAAAGGTTCTAAACTCTATTCCGTGGCCGTGATGGGTGATTTATAAAATTTATTTTTTACAGCCTGTAAATTGTTATGTTTAGCAGGCTTAGAAAAACGTATATAAATCCCCCAAAAGTGTTTATCCCATTATAAAGCCCGTCGATTTTCATAATTCCGGCTACTTCCCATCAAACTTATCTTCTTTGTGAAGATTAGTATCTGTTTATGAGAAAAACAGAGGCTATCTGACTACAAAGCAACACTTTATAAATTTTATAACAGAATTATTTCTATGAAAGAATTTTTTGCAAACTTCTTTGAAAAGTATGGTCTGTCTTTCATTATGGTTGCGAGCTACTTTGGTTCAGGCTCAATTTTTATTGCAAGTCAGGCAGGCGTTGAATACGGCTACGTTTTAATTTGGGCCGTGCTCGGTGCGGTTTTACTCGGTTTTATGGCTCAGGACATGAGTGCCCGCCTTGGTATTTTCGGTGATACACTAATGTCGTTTATCCGAAGTAAACTGGGTAAAAATGGCGCCTTAATATTGGCTCTTTTCTTATCTATCGGGTGTATTGCATGGACACTTGCACTGACAGCGGCAGTTGGGAAAAGTTTTGAAATCTTAACTGCCGGCGCGGTGGCTTGGCAGCCGGTTGCGGTGGTAACCGGTATACTTGCTATCATTGTTGGGGTGTTGAACTATAACTACGTTGAAAAGGTGATGACCGGGATGATGTTTCTGCTGCTCGTTCTCTACATTGTTGTAGCGGGGGCCAGCAGTCCCGACATGGTGGAAGTTGCAAAAGGATTTGTGCCATCTCTTCCCGATGTCGGCGCGATGATGCTTGGCGCTGCTATTCTTGGAACCACTGCGCTATGGCCAAATTTCTTTCTGGAATCTATTTTAGTAAAAAGAAAAGGGTGGAATCAGTTTAAGCACGTGAAAATGATGCGTACCGACCTGGCGATGGGATATACGGTAGGCGGAGTTATCACGCTTGCGATTATTGTAGTGGCAGCCGCGGTTTTGCGACCGGCCGGATACACCGAACTTTCGTCATTTGTAGCCCCGGGTGAGGCGCTTGAAATTGTTCTCGGTCAGTGGGCGATGATCGTCTTTCTGATTGGAGTGATCGCCGCTGCTTTCAACAGTATTGTTCCGATTATGTGGACCGTACCGTTTATGATTCTTGAAGCTCTCGATATTGACCACAAAGATGGAGGCAGTAAAGCATTTAAGTTAATTTTCGCCGGCGGGATTTTAATCGGTATGTTCTCACCACTTGTTGCACACATCACCGGCCTGAGCGTCGTAGAGATGGTGACACTGTTCCCGGCCTATAACGGTGTTTTTGGTCTGCCCATTACAGCGGCGCTTCTCTTCTGGGCCGTGAACGATAAGAAGCTAATGGGTGAACAAACAAACGATTGGAAGCTTAACGCGGTAAATATTATTCTGGTAATCTTTTCGGCTTATATTGCAATAAACAGCGGCCGGGGTGTCCTGGAAGCGATCTTCGGTGGAATGCTTGCTTAACCCGGATTATTCACCGCAAAACCTGTATCTCAAATTTGGGCTGCTATCCCTTTTGTATATGTGCACTATTTTATTGCTTTATATTGGATCACACTCATCTTCGTGAATAATCGGGGTTAAAATAAACTGAATGACTTTTCTAAGTATCTTTCTGATTTTAAATCACTTATCTATGAGTCCTGAAATGGCGATCCTGATGTTTGTGATCGCTCTTGTCGGGGGATTTTGTATCACCACAATTGGTCCGGGCGGTATTTTTGTAACTATTGCGCTTTTTGCCTTGTTGCCTCTCGATCCGAGCACGGTAGCCGGCACAGCAAGTGCCACCTTCATTGCTACCGGAATAGTCGGAAGCCTGGGTTATCTGCGATCAGGTCACCTTAGAACGAAAGAGGCAATGAAGGGAGCGTTTATTCTCAGTATTGCGTCTGTTATCGGCGCATTTGCGGGATCTCAAATTAACACGCTTCTGGATGCCTCCGCATTTGCCGTTTTGCTCGGACTCTTCGTCTTTTTTACCGGTCTTTTGATTCTTTATCGTAAGAAGAATCAACTGGTCCCCGAAAAGAAACTTCAGATGGACACGGTAAAAGGAATGCTCTATCTGAGTGGTGTAGGAATCGCCGTTGGACTCCCGGGGGGACTGCTTGGGGTTGGCGGTCCTGTTCTGGCTGTTCCAATTTTAGTGGTTCTTGGCGTACCAATGCTTCTTTCCGTTGCGCTGGCGCAAGTCCAGTCCATCTTTATATCCGGCATAGCAACGGCCGGGTATATGATTCATGACGCGGTGGATTGGTGGTTGGCACTTTTTTTGGTAGTCCCGCTGCTCATCGGAACTATAGCCGGATGGATGGCGGCGCAAAAGATTCGCGCGGCCCGACTGCAAATCTTCCTCGCGGTTGTGTTGGTCATTCTTGGAATCTATTTAATGGCAGGCGGTGTAACTCCGGGGTCGGCTTAATTTTCTATTCTATGTTTTCACTGATGGAATTAATAAAAAGGTTATTCCCGGATCAGCGGAAGTGTACAGCACCGGAATGAACCGCCGGTGGAAGGGGCTCCATCAAAAGGAATTTCAATCACCTCAATTCCCCTTTTTCTCATTTCTGCTACCGCTCGTTTCGATTGCGGGTGATCCCTCGCGATGACCAGGTCTTTGGAAATGGAAAAAACATTCGTTGCAAGAGCTTGCTGCTCCTCCTTGTTAATTTTGATCAGGTCGTATTCCTTTTCAAAAAAATTCGGAATGGGTTTGATGCCGTCCATATAGACCAAGGCGCTGTTTTCTCCAACCGGGTTAAAGGCACAATCGAGGTGAAGTATGTTTTCATCCTTTTTTATGTCTGTTAGATAGACAGGAATAACTTCCATCCGATCAGTGAAAGTATTAAGCAGCCATTCGTACCCTTTCATGTTGGTGCGCTGACTCAGTCCCACAATAATCCTTCCCCTGTCGACCATAATATCACCTCCCTCGAGCAGACAATCCACCGGCGCAATATTAACGACCGGCTTATCACCTGTAAAGTCCCTGATGAGGGGGAAAATACCGGCTATTTCATACTTCCGGCTCCGTTTTGCCATATTGCAAAAAACGATCTGGTTACCAATTACGGTAGCAATATCGCGGGGCGTAAGCTGATCGTACATAAACTTTCCTATGTATTCGGGAATCAGCACTTCAACGCCGTTATCCTCAAGAGCTTTCTGAAAGGCTTCGAATTCAGTCTTTAGCTGATCTGTCGATGGATTTTCACGTTGTTCGTCAAGAACGTTTGAGTACGTCTCATCTTCATGAAAACCTTCCCAGCGGCCAATGATTACGGTTTTTAGCGTGTCGGTCTCATTAAACTGCGAAAATGTTCTCTTCATATTTGTGTTGATTGGTTTCTCTTTGATTTAATTTATCGAATGGTACTGATTTATGTACTGATCGCAGATGTCTTGATTTATTTAGCCATCATATATCAATGTAACCGAAAACTTCTCTTCAGTCAATGAATGGCGAAAAGAGGTGCACGTACGATTGGCAAATGCAAGATTATGGGCCAGACTTCAACAAAAGAATTAACTGATCCAGCGTATTGGGTTCTTCAGGCAGATAATCAATGAGGTCTGTGCGTCTCCGACCATCACGCATATAAAGAGCATACACTTCAAACAATTCGGCCAGGTTTTCTACTGCAGGGTATACAGCGCTGAAATCGTTATCACCAGGAGAAAGATTACAGAGGGACGTGATTTTTTGATTTCAGATCCTTCTGTCGGGTCAAGCGAAATCAGATGAAACTCAAATCTTCGGGCCGGAATTTTTTCTACTATGACCAATCAGATTCATCCCAATCAGGTGTTTGCTCAATCTCTTCTTGATCCAATAAGGCATCATCACCTTGTTCAGCCATTTTCTTGAAAGACTCTTCCCAGTTCTTTCTGGTTGTTTCAGCAGAGCGTAGTATAATTTCGTTGTCTCTGAGAATCATGTCAATTTCTCCTGTTATTCCACTTTCTTCAATGAGAGGTTTAGGGATTCGGACACCCTGGGAATTTCCAATGCGGATTATTTTTGTTTTCATATCAATGTGGATTTATTCTCTGTAGTGTGAATATGATTACATTGTACTTACAATACAACCATATGAAAAGGAGGTGTATTGAGTCATTGAGCATATATTCTTCGGCAATCTGTTTGACACTTCTCAAACTCGAAAATATGAGACGGACGTGATTTGATGCATCGGGCACCTGTTTTCCCATCTAGCCACATAAAGTTATGCTCCAAAAGTTTCAGATAAAGTGTCACATCTATCAAGAAGCCCGAATACACTTCCCGGTAATCTAACAGTTAACGGTTAGCAGTGAGATTTATATAAATCTTAGTCGCTCATATATAACGGATATTCTTCCTGTTATATATATGTTTTGGAATTACTTAGCGCAAATCTTATAACCCCAAAATCAGAGATGAAATTAAAAAACAGTGTAGTAATTATTACAGGTGCTTCCAGCGGAATAGGAAAAGAAACGGCAATGAAATTGGCCGGGGAAGGCGCCTCGGTGGTCCTGTGTGCCCGGAGTGAAGATGAACTGAATAAACTGAAAGGCAAAATAGAAAAGGCTGGCGGGAAGGCGTTGGTGGTAAAGACGGATGTTACGAAACCCGCTGATTTTGAAAATGCCGTGTCTCAGACTTTGGAGAAATACGGCTCTGTTGATGTACTGATCAACAACGCGGGATTGATGCCACTTTCATACGTTGAAAAACTCAAAACCGATGAGTGGGAGAAGATGGTGGATGTTAACATAAAAGGCGTTTTCAACGGTGTGGCTGCGGTACTGCCCACCATGCGCAAGAATAAGAGCGGTCACATCATCAATATATCGTCATCGGCTGCACATAATTACTTCCCCGGCGGGGCTGTCTACTGCGCCACCAAGGTAGCTGTAAAAATGTTCACCGAAGGATTGAGAAAAGAGCTGGCTCCGCAGTATGGCATAAACGTCACCTCCATAGAGCCGGGTGCAGTGGATACCAGCCTGTTTGAAAGCATCACCGACGACGATATTAAGGAAAAACTGAAAGGAATGAAGGAGATGACCAAGCTGGAGGCTGAGGATATTGCCAATGCTATATTCTACGCATTGAACCAGCCCGACAGAGTAAACATCAACGATGTGTACCTGATGCCAACAGAACAAGGATAACCGATATAAACCTAAAAACTACAAGACAATGAGTGAAACAGAAACAAGAGAAGCCATAGAGACCACCAATCCAGCTACGGGCAAGAGTCTTAAATACTACGAATATATGACCGGCGAGGAGGTGAAAGATGCCGTTTCAAAATGCCATCAAGCCTTCAAAACGTGGAGAGAGGTCTCTCCCGAAGATCGGGCCGATGTGATCAAAGCGATTGGAAAAGCCCTGGGCAATGCCAAAGAAGAGCTGGCACAATTGATGACCGATGAGATGGGAAAAACATTGGTGCAAAGCAGACAAGAGGTGGATCTATGCGCTGCTATTTGTCAGTATACCGCGGAAATCGGACCCGATGAGTTAAAAACGGAAGAGCGGGAGATGATCAACGGAAACAGGGGGCGCGTTTCATACGCACCCATCGGTGTGGTTTATGGAATTCAGCCTTGGAACTACCCGAGCTACCAAGTGGTGCGGTACTCCATAGCGAGCATGATGGCAGGTAACGCGGTCTTATTAAAGCACGCCTCCAACGTGACCGGTTCGGGTAAAGTGCTGGAGCGTATTTACCATGAGGCCGACATTCCGGATGGCTTGTTTACTGTATTGGTGATTGATCACGATCAGTCTGATGAGCTGATAAAAAACAAACGGGTACGAGCAGTAACGTTCACGGGAGGACCCGAAGTAGGAAGCCATGTAGGGCAGGTAGCCACCGCAGAGTTGAAAAAAACGGTGTTGGAACTGGGCGCCAATGACTCGTATATGGTTTTTGAAGATGCTGATATTGATGAAGCTGTAGAAGCCTGTGTGAAAGGTCGTATTTACAATAATGGCGAAACATGCATTGCGGCGAAGCGCTTTATTGTGACTGAGAAAGTGTATGATGAGTTTCGTGAGAAATTCGTGAAGGCGATGAGTGACGTAAATATGGGTGATCCCAATGATGAAAGTACCGATTTGGGCCCTATGGCACGCGAAGATCTCCGCGATGATCTGCACAAGCAGGTGGTGCAAAGCGTTGAGAAAGGAGCCAAAATAGCCTGCGGAGGAGAAGTTCCTGATCAAGAAGGATATTTCTATCCCGCCACCGTTTTGGAAAACGTGCAACCCGGACAACCCGCCTATGACGATGAGCTTTTTGGCCCGGTAGCGTCACTGATCAAAGCGAAGGACAACGAAGATGCCATGCGCATCGCCAACGACAGCCGATACGGTCTGGGCGGAGGAATCTTCTCCAGAGATGAGGAGGCCGCCGTCGAGATGGCGGAGAAGCACTTTGATACCGGGATGGTGTTCATAAATACATTCGGCCTTGCCGACCCCGCCATGCCGTTCGGAGGCGTGAAGAATTCCGGCTACGGCCGCGAACACGGCGGATTTGGATTGAAAGAATTCGTAAACATTAAAAGTGTAATGATTAAGCAGTAGCAGTAAGGATGAGTTACGGTTAGTGAAGGGCCTGCTGCTTCGGTAGTGGGCTTTTTTACTTGATGCTTTTACGCGAGAAATAAAACCGCAACAAATGCTTCTTGAGTATTTTGTTAAATATCCTTCGTAAATCGACACTTTGGATACCTTTCACAACCCAAGAATTCAGAGCCTGAATTAGGACCTTTCTTTGCGGTTCTTTCAACAAGACCCGCTCCACACCTCGGGCAGATTGTATCAGACGAATGTCGCTGATGCAAAGACTGAACGTGATCTTTAGTTGAAAGCGTTGATTCGGATTTGTGTTTTTCGATAGCTAAAGCCAAACGATCAACATCTTCAGGTGAAAGTATACGGTTGCTGTACTTTTTTATGTGCCTGCCCAGTCTTGATTTTATTACATTTTCCGGTAGCGGAGTCTTGAATTTACAATCTCCAGCAAAATAGACAACAGTATAAACTAACGATTCGTCCAGATCCAGAAATTCACAAAGAGACTGCTTTTGTCTAAAAGTTTGACGAAGAGGATTCTGAAACGAGTACTTTTTACTGTACAGAACTTGAGTCCATGTAGGCTGATTTTCTGATCCAAAGATCCAACCCTTTTTGTTTTTAGTTTCTATAACAAATAGTCCGTAAGGTGAAACTATAAGATGGTCAATTTGCGATGTGCCATTTTTTGTGGGAATGATTAAATGGTGAAATCTGCGATAAGTTTTCCTTCTAAGTGATAGCGCCATTTTGAAAGCGGCTATCTTTTCACCTATCCAGCCTCGTAATCGATTCATTAAGTCATACTCTTTTCGGATTGGCAATCAGGACTCTGTTGATATATCCGAAGATTCATATTCTTTTAAGGTCTTACCGCTGTTTAATTTCCATTCGGTAAGACCATTAGCATTTCTTCCCATTACCATAGCTGCTGCTGTAGATGGACTGCTGAAAATATAATCCTCGACAAATTCAAATCTATCGCCATTCACCACAAGTGATTTATCTTCAATAAGCTTTTGTCGTAGATTTAGAAAGTTTGTTGTCATTGACGGTACAGTTGAACCCGCTGCTTTAGAGCCTTTGAAAACTACAAATCCATCCGAAGTAGGCTCTCCTTCAGCATCTGCTCCTCTAGCAGCCTTAATATAGAAGGTTTCTTTTTTCTGCTTAGGCTGGAAATCTCTTTTTTCTTCGAAAACTTTGTGTCCAAGAGTGTTAACAAGCATTTTTATGTTTTCAAGGAATTCTTCCATTTCCGCTTGGTCAGGTTCGGAAATTGAAGATTGAGTAGGTGTAATATGATTTTCTACTCTGTATCGATTAGCATTTTTGGCAATGTCATGAAGTCTGTTCTCAAGATATTTTATGTGTGCTTTATTTAGATTTTCGTCTTTGCTGATAAATACTATGGTTTCATTCCAAAAATCTTTTTGATTTAGATGCTGATTTAATCTTTTCAGTATAGTTTCGGCTTCACCGATATAAACCAAGTCTTTACCATCATCGTCTTTACCGAAAAGTAAATAAACTCCGGTACTGATAAGATCATCACGATCTGTGCAAGCTTTTACTTTAATTCTCGGAATTTTATAAGCTTTGCCAGTCCAATTCGAAAGCTCGCAACTCATTCTTCCGTTGGGATCGCCATCTATAAGAAATATTTTTATTGTCTTTCCGAATGCCATTTAAATTATTGATTTATTTATAAGCTATATCATTGTAAATGTGCGTACTGTGCCTAAGCTACTGAATATAAATTATTAAACACGACCAGACGTCTCTTACGCGGTGTTCCTCTACATATCTATATAAGCTTCTGCAACTTCTTTTGGCACAATTTTTTTACCAATTGGAAATAGCGAAACACCCGCAAGCTTCAGATGCTGAATTCCGAACGGAATCCCGATGATTGTGATAAAGCAGAGAATAGAAGAAAACAGGTGGCCAATGGATAACCAGATGCCTGCAAGAAAAAACCAGATGACATTCCCGATTGTCCCGAGAGTCCCTGTACCAACATCACTCTTTTGGTTTAACTCTTTTCGGCTGACCGCCACTTGCCCGAACGGGAAAAAAGTAAACTGGCCGATGACAAAGCACGCCTTACCCCATGGTATTCCGATAATAGAAATATAAGCCAGGAGCCCGTAGAGCCACCAGGCCAACCCCATAATCAGGCCTCCCAATAAAAACCAGATAAGATTCCCAAGCGTCTTCATAGATTTTAAATAGTTCATTATTGGTTAAAGCCGCATCGTACGGGCATTTATGACTCCGGTTGCCAAGTAGCTTGATGGAGAAATTTAGTAAATATCAGGATCGAAACTCAAAACTTCCGACCTCATCACATCAATGAAGTATATAGTGTTGTCACTACTGATCGCAAAATCGTATAAAAAAGACTCATTCTCCGGATCTTCAAATACATAGTGCTTTAGAAGTTCTCCAGTTGAGTTATAGATAAGCATTCTGAAGTCCAGATCCATACTCCCGGGATGAGGCTTGGGCATAAAAGAAAGATTAGATCCTCGTGCATTAGCATTTCCCGGGCATATGCCAAAGGCATAACGGTCTGCTCACGCAACTCTTCTCTGTTTTGATGAACAACGAAATCAAAAACTGAAGTCTTGATAAGATCTGGAATTTCTATTTGAAATATAAGTTCACCATCATCTGAATAATGTCGAAGTTCACCCAGTTCATTCATGAATATGAAATACCCGTCTTCACCTTTGGCCGCAAGAGCTCTGTTTCGGTCACTTTCAGGAATTACACCATTAGAATATGCAACTCGTTCCTGTTCGATATTTCGCACTTCAGAATATTCTGATTCCGGAGAACCGATTCTTTGGATAATATTTCCCTCTTCATTCAATTCCATCACTGCAGCTATTGCATTTTCACGGCCATTGGTTGCGACAAGTAATTTGTCATCCTTAAGCACCGTTTTATGGCTATTGCTTAAATATTGGGGGAAAGAAATGGATTTGATGTGATTGCCCGATATGTCATAAAAATCATATAAGAAACGACCCCGATTGGTTGTGAAAAAACGATCAGAAATAAAATTCAGATCAGCTGCACCCGACATTGTATCCCATTCTCCGGGACCACCCCCAATAGCTCCGAATTCATATAACTTGTCTCCTTCATTATTAAAAATGATAATTTTTTTGTGAGCGTGATCATATACGGCAAAATTATATGCATGAATAGAGACGATTTCTCTGGGTTCTCCAAGTAAAGCAGATTCTGATGAGACAATGGGTTCAAGATCACTTATGAGCAGAGTATCAATCGCTAAAGATTGTGATTCCTGATCTTCCGAATAAGTTTGGCATGAAGCAAGAAGGAGTGCCGGCAATCCAAAGAGGAATAGATAGATTTTAAGTTTCATCAAAGTATGTGCTTGTTTACGATACATGATATGTGGTTTAGGCCAAAATTCATGTTGATTAAATTTCAAGAGATCACTGTACTTAAATGCTGCGAGGATAACGCCTTTCGATACTAAGATTTATATAAAGGTCTGCCAGCAATATATAACGGATATTCTCCCTGAAATAAATAAGTTTTGAATATGCAATAAACAGTAAATCGTTGTTAATGTAATCTGAAGGATATTATGGAAACCACCAAAAAAATTAATCCCTACACTCATGAACCAAAAAAGGGAGTATCCTGGAGGGCAATTTTTGCAGGTACATTTACAGTCTTATCTATTCTGCTGATTCTCAATTTAATCGGGCTCGCCATCGGGCTGAGTACGATAGAACCCACTGAAGAAGCTAATCCGTTAAGCGGAATTGGCACAGGCGCCCTGATATGGTGGATCGTCAGTAATTTAATCGCCCTGTTTGCAGGTGGCTTTGTGGCCGCCCGTGTCGGTGTTTCCCTTACGGATATCAGTGGTGTTGTGCAGGGAATTATGACCTGGGCTCTCTACACGCTTATCTCAGTATGGTTATTGACCACAATAGTTGGAACTATAATATCAGGGGTTGGCAGTGCGGTTGGCGGCGTAATTTCCGCGACGGGTGATGCTGCAGGTGATGCATTTGCACCGATGATTGAAAGGCAAGTTGAAGAACTTGACGTATCGCTGAACGATGCCAAAGAGCAAATTTACTCAGTGATGCGAGATGCCGGAGGTGATCCCGATGAATTGGAATCCGGTGTTCAGGACGATGTCTCTCAAGGCCTCAGAGATGGTGATGTTGAACAGGCTTTCAGAGGTGCCAAAGACAGGCTAACCCAGAGATTCAATGAAGTGGACAGAGATGAACTTGTGAATACATTGGTTGAACGGACGGATATGTCTCAAAGAGAAGCTGAACAAGCTGTAGACAATGCCATTGCCGACTATGAATCACTGCGTCAGGATGTTGATGAATTCCTTGCCGAGGCAGAAGAAGAGGCGAGAATACAGGGAGAAAAAGCCGCTGAAGAAGGTGCCAAGGCAGCAGCTTATCTGTCTGTAGCCCTCATATTTGGATTATTTGCCGCTTCTTTAGGTGGGATATTGGGAGTAAGAGATCTCAGAGAGGATTACCAGACCCATTATGTACACACAAACCGTGCTGATTCAGAATCACATCTGCATTCCGGTCCGCTTCCGTCTGACAGGTCTCACCCGTCTAAGGGTGCGCAGCCGTCTGGTAAACCGTCCCAGTCTGACAGGCCGGACCCGTCTGGTAAATCATAAACTGACTTGCAACTTTACCATAACACCCGGAAGAAGCCATGCCCCACCCCGGCACGGCTTCTTCTGTTTATA
>CAZKIZ010000053.1:0-8036 GCA_964552935.1 uncultured Rhodohalobacter sp.
GTTGATCCTGATTGAGCGTCAGTGACAACGCCGGTCAGTGTTCCGTTTTGTGCAAGGGCTTCAGCATTGAAAAAGAAGAGAGCACAAATGCAAAGTATAGCAGCTTTAGCAATAATGTAGCGGTTTTTTGTCATTTCTCAGTGGTTTGGTTTAAGGTCATGAGCAATATCCTTAACTAAATAAGGTATAGATTAATTAATGATTTAAAACCTATAAAATCAATTATGATAAAAATTGTATTTACAGTAATCGTGATTCGGGTAATTAACGCTATAGAAAAGTTGAAAAGCGCTTTTAATGGGATGAGTATTTAACACCTGTTGAATAGTAAGTCGAATATTTGCTTTTAAAAATGTATAATTCGTGTATATGAGTGAGGAAAAAATTGAAATCAGGATATACAGAAAGATTGAAGAGATGGTATTCAGTAGGCAGGGTGCTACGCTTCTATTCCATCAAATTAGAAAAAGCAGATACTAAAAAATTGGTCCAGATACATTTGTAGGTGTGGTTGCAGATTTTACAAAGTGACCCTCTATATTGAAGAGTTGTAAAGGTACCGGACTTTAAATCGGGCAGACTTTAATTACCCCTCACGTTTGCCGTCTTCCTCTTCCTCATCGCCATCCTGAATATCGATGATCTCACCTTCAACTTCGTATTCGTCATTCTCTTCTTCTGAAGTATCTTTTTTGTCCTTTTCTACAAAAACCTGCACGTCATTGGCAAACATGATGAACATGGTAAGGGCAGAAATAATTGGAGCCATCACGGCAAAAATTGTTGCGCCCGCAACACCTACGGTAAGCTGCGTCTGAAACAGAACCCGTCCCTCTTTGTTTTTGATAATCAAACTCCGGGCGTTGCCTTCACGGATAAGCTTTCGAACTTCCCGGATAATTTCATCGAGAGTACCGGTTATCTCTTTATAAAATGTGTTCTCTGTAGAGTTCATCTGAAGTCCTGTTTAAAATTTTTTGAGAAAAAAGTGTAAGGCATCTTCCTTTTATAGCTCATACTACGAAAGAGGGTTAAAAAAGATTCAATGCTATGCTTTCAAAAGTCTATTGTGCGTCCACAATCGGGGTTGATGCCCGGTTAATTGAAGTTGAAGTAAATATGAGCGGCGGAGTTCCGAAGTATTACCTGGTTGGCCTGCCCGATCGTGCCGTCAGCGAATCGAAAGATCGAATTGATGCGGCTTTGAAAAATGCGGGAGCCCATTTTCCGCGGGGACGGATTACCGTTAACCTGGCGCCTGCCGATCTGCCGAAAGAAGGGAGTGCGTTTGATCTCCCTATTGCACTGAGCCTGCTTGCCGTGTCTGACCAGATTAGCAGTGAACGGCTTTCAAGGTCGCTTGTTCTCGGTGAGCTTGCGCTGGACGGGAAACTTCGCCCGGTAAAAGGAGTGCTGCCAATTGCCGTAGAGGCACGAAACAGGGAAATCGAATACCTGATCGTTCCCAAAGCGAACGGGGCAGAAGCGGGAGTTGTAGATGGAATCAAAGTCATGGCATTTGAGGATCTGGAGGATGTAATGCGCTGGTTTGAAGACATCAGCAGCCACGATCCGATCAGTGTTGATCCACAGGAACTTTTCCATCAAAACGGACAGCAGGAGATTCTTGATTTTGTAGATGTAAGGGGGCAGGAGAATGTAAAACGGGCTCTGGAGGTTTCGGCAGCGGGAGGGCATAACGTCATAATGGTTGGTCCGCCAGGTTCAGGGAAAACTATGATGGCAAGGCGCCTGCCCACCATACTGCCTCCTTTAACGCTTGATGAAGCCCTTGAAACAACTAAGATTCACTCCGTTGCCGGACTTCTCACATCCGGCAAGGCGCTGGTAACCAACCGCCCCTTTCGGAGTCCGCACCACACAGTATCGGATGTGGCCCTCGTTGGGGGTGGCAGTATTCCCATGCCGGGCGAAATATCGATGGCTCATAACTGCGTGTTATTTCTGGATGAACTGCCGGAATTTAAACGCAGCGCACTCGAGGTGATGCGTCAGCCTCTTGAAGATGGTTCCGTTAGCATATCGCGTGCCCGAATGAGCGTGAACTATCCGAGCCGCATCATGCTGGTCGCTTCGATGAATCCATCTCCCACGGGAGACTGGTTTAATCCCGATGATCCTGAAGGATCCACGAACATTCAAATGCAGCGATATCTTGGAAAAATAAGTGGGCCGCTTCTGGACCGGATCGATCTGCACATTGACGTTGATAAGGTGAGCTACGAAGAGCTCTCTTCCAAAGCGGGTGGGGAAACTTCAGCGGATATCCGAAAGCGTGTTATTGATGCCCGCGATATCCAGAGCCAGCGATTCATGGGTGTGAAGGAGGTGTACTGCAATGCGCAGATGAACACGAAACTTGCGCGAAAAATCTGCCCGCTTGATGAAGGGTGTAAACAGATGCTCAAGAAAGCGATGAACTCACTGGGTCTGTCGGCACGGGCATACGACCGGATACTGAAAGTATCGAGAACAATTGCAGATCTAGATTTTTCCGAACAGATCCGCTCAAATCATATTGCTGAAGCGATCCAGTACAGGAGTCTGGACAGAGAGGGGTGGCTTGGATAGTTTAAACTTGGTTTATAGGAGTTATAGTGGGACACAATTTAAAAGTCATACCGCACTCCGATACGGTATCTCCCATTCTCTTCAACGCATCCTCTTTGCACCGAAAGGATATCACGTCAGAATATGGCCGATAGGAATTTTTTCTGATCCACACAATCCACAAGAAACCTTTTAGGAGCTTATGATTCAAGTAGAGGGTATACACAAATCTGTGAAATTGCAGTTCAGAAATAATGTGGCTTACCGATAATCCCAAGGAACAAACCTTTAAAATCACGGTTTTAACTGATATGAGAGATCAGCCAACATATGAAAAGCAAAACTGGGATTGGGTATTTGCCCTGCCGTTCATCATCATGATGATTTACCTGATGATGGGATAGTCTTACATGCGATCCAGTATCCAGTTGGGTGTTAGCTTTAGCAGCCATGCTACAAAACGCCATCTTCGTGTTACGTAAGAGTAGGATTTTTTCTTCTCAATATCTTTCAGCATCTGTTTTACCGCCGTTTCGGTTTCACCTACCCAAAACATCCCTTTCTTCCCTTCTGTCATCTCGCTTTTTACGAAACCGGGCTTCACATCGGTTATAGTAATGTCCTCTGCGAGGTTATTGCACCGCTGCCTGTAGGCCTGCATGTAGGTTGAAATAAACGCCTTCGATGAGCTGTAGGGCGCAGCCCGGGAAGAGCCAAAAAGAGACGCTATGGAAGAGACACCCACAATTTGTCCGTGACCCTGTTTCCGAAAAAACTGAAATGCTTCTCCGAAAAGCTGGACAAACCCGCTTACGTTTACATCAATTATTTTCTGTTCCATCCCCGTAATAGAGGACGCTTGATAGTTTGAGATTCCGGCGTTAAGCACAATAATATCCATCCCGCCCATCTCTTCAATCAGCTTCTGAAGCTTCAGTTTGGCGTCCTCAAATTCAGTTACATCCATTTCGGCAAAACTGAAATAGTTACCCAGCTCTTTTTTGAGTTCTTCCAGGCGTTCAACCCGGCGGCCGGTTCCGCCAACGTGATACTCTTTTTCAACACACTGACGGGCCAGTTCTGCACCAATTCCTGATGTAGCGCCAATGATGATTATTTTTTTCGACATTAAATTGGATCTGTTATGTTGTTACCGGCTATAAATATGATGGTCATGAGGTTTGAACGGGATATCGTATCCATCCCGGCTGATCAGCGGCGCCGGCAAAAAGAGACGGGTGAAATACCCGGGCAAGAATCTCGGCTGAATCAGCAATTCTTGGGCCCGGACGATTAAAATAGTGGTTTCCATCCAATATGTACACGTTGTTTGATTGAACCGCTTTCAAGTGGTTCCATCCATCCATCTGTTCGAGCGTGTGCATCTCTTTCAATGTTCTGTCGATGGGATATCCGCAGGGAAGAACCAGCAGCATGTCGGGATCAGTTCCCCTGATCTCGTCCCATTTCAGAACGGGAGAGTGTTCGCCGGGCGTTGCAAGATGATTGATGCCACCCGCAATTTCAATAAGTTCAGGCATCCAGTTGCCGCCGGTCATCAGCGGATCGATCCACTCAATCGCAACCACATCTGGTTTATCGAGATGTTGAGTCTGTTTGGAGATCTCATCAAACCGTGATTTTATATCCTCTACCAGCTTTTTGCCTCTTTCAGGTACTCCCAGCTTTTCAGCGATCAGGCTAAATGACGCAAAGACGGATGCAAGATCTACAGGCGATGCGCTGATGATGTCGGTCTTTTTCCCCAGTGCTTCGCGTACAGAGTGAGAGAGATCAGACATGGAGACGGCGCAAACCTCACAATGATCTTGTGTTAAAATAGTGTCTGGTTTTAGCTCCATCAGGGCCTCGTCGTCCACTTCATAAATGGAGAGCGCGTTCTGCATCAGCTTGCTTATCGACTGATGAATATCCGCATTCGTCTGATCGTTGTGCACGGGATACTTTGGCGCTGTAAGAATCGGCAGCTCTTGCACACTCTCCGGGTAGTCGCACTCGTGCGAACGTCCGACAAGTTGACTCTCCAGGCCAAGTTTACACACTAATTCTGTTAGCCCGGGAAGGAGTGAAACAATTGTCTGCGATATGGGAGAACGTGATTTTTTCGTCCCTGTCAGGCCTGGGCGGTTGATAGTTCGGGAGCTTTATATTTCATGTACTCATATCCGCCGAAAAGAACGGCGCAGTAGACCAGGTTTCCCGCAATCGTATAGTGAAAAAACGGAATGGCTGCCGTGTAGCAAAGAATCAACCCTTCAAGAGTGAGAGGATACATCGGGCTGGTTAGCCATACACCAAAATTGCTTACCACAAAGAAGATGACTGATCCGCCCAGCGCGCCGCCAATAACGCGTGGAAGCGTAATCTTATCGAAGAGATAGATGCCCAGGATCACAATCAAGGCAAAAGCTCCGTAGATATAAAGAAAGCCGGTGGTAAACAGAGTGAAGCCATCGTAGAACGCCGCATACACAAAGTTGTTCAGAAACAGATCGCTGAGCCAGAGAGCGAGGATCGGAACAATAAACGCCCATTTTTTCTTAGGAAAATATGCCGCGCCAAAAAGGGCTATTGCTCCAAGCGGAGTGAAATTGGTTGCGTGTGGCAGCAGGCGGGAGAGAGCCGCGAACAGAATGAAACCGGCTACAATGTAAAATGCGTTTTTCTTCATATGGGTATTGAATTTCGTTTAGTCTGATAAAATAACAGAATTTTAGCAAAAGTGTGAGGTGCATCTTAAAGAAAAGGTCTGATTTGCAGAGAACGTTTAAATGCTGAAGAGTGCAGTAAATCAGATTAGACAACTTACCTGATTTTGGGCTACTTTTGGAGTTGTAGAAAAGCCTAAACCTGGACTCCTTCAAGCCGGGTTGTTGATTTAAATTACAAACGGAAGCATTAAACGGACTTATGCCAAATAAAACAGACCTTTCTGCCCAGCGGCAGCGCATAGATGAAATAGATCAAAAAATATTAGATCTGCTGAAAGAGAGAAACCAGGTTTCGAGGGATGTTATTGAGTATAAAATTGAGAACCAGCTTCCGGTTTTTGTGGCAGAGCGTGAAGAAGAGAAAACGGATCGATTTCGTGGTATGGCAGTTCAGCGAGACCTCGATCCGAACTGGGCCGAAGATTTTTTGCGCATGATCATGTCGGCATCCAGAGCCACTCAATCTACAAACACGTTTCCGCGGGCAACAGACAGTCCAAGGAAGATTCTGTTCGTTGGAGGCGATGGGGGGATGGGATCACTTTACAGGCAGGTGGCCAATCAAAGCGGCCATATCACCTACAGCATTGACAAAGGAAACTGGTACGAGCTGGAAGAGATAGCGCCTGAACTGGACCTGGCCATTGTTACGGTGCCAATCAATGCAACTCTTTCGGTGATTGAACGACTGAGCAGCAAGCTGAGCGAAAAAACAATCCTGGCTGACTTTACAAGCAATAAGAGTGAACCTCTGGAGGCGATGATGAAAGCGCACAGCGGACCGGTTATTGGACTCCACCCTATGCACGGTCCTGATGTGCCCAACCTTTCGAAACAGCTGATGGTGTTTTGTGACGGGCGTGATCCTGAGGCAGGAGCTTGGTTTAAGGAGCAGTGCCGGCTGTGGGGAATGCGCGTGGTGGAAGCCGACCCCGACAATCACGACCACGTAATGAATCTGGTGCAGGGATTACGCCATTTTGTGGCACTTCTCCACGGTTCATTTATGAAAGATTTTGACCTGAATCCCCATCAGATGCTGGAATACTCAAGTCCTGTTTACAGGGCCGAACTGATGATGACCGGGCGGATTTTTGCCCAGGATGCTGAGCTCTATGCCGATATCGTTTTTGCAAACAAAGAGCGGCGCGAACTGCTGGTCTCTTTTTTCAAACATCATCAGCGACTGATCGAAATGGTTGAAAACGACGACAAAAAAGGATTCGTGAAAGAGTTTGAATCAGTGACTGACTTTTTTGGCCGCTTTGCCACCCAGGCCCTCAAAGAGAGCAGCTACCTGATTAATCGCCTTGCGGACCGGTTTTCGTGAAGGAGATTAAAGATTTGAGATATGAGATTTTCAACCTGACAGCACCAACCGGATCTGTCAGCGTTGAGTTTGCATGCATTGAAAGTTGAATATGGTATGGATCGGTGCAATGATCCGACGCTGTCAGAAGCCGGAAAAGCGCCGGAATGCTCACAGGTCTTTTCACTTCAACCTGACAGAGCACCCACCGGATCTGTCAGCGTTTAGTTTGCATGGAATGAATGGTGAATGTGATATGGATCGATATAATGACCCGACGCTGACAGAAGTGGGAAAAGAACCGTAATGCTCACAGGTCTTTTCACCCCGAGGGGTCTGGATTGTCGCCACGCTCCAGCTTTTGCCTTTTCACTTTTCTCTCCTCTAAATCCGACACTTCCTGTAATCCGGAAAAGCGCCGGCTACTTTGGCAGGGCTTGTTAAAGTCCCACATCAAGTTTCAATTTTTAGCGAATAAGCTTCAGAAATTCACCAGGTTCATAGGCATTGAAGCCTGATTTCATAAAATCTTTTTTGTTTCGAGTTATGATGCAGTCAAGGTTGTGATAGTGTGCAGCTGATACCTGGATTGCATCTTCGAAATCATTAAGGCCAATTTTCAAAGCCTGAATAATGGTGTCTCTGTCAACGCCAACAACATCCATTATCTCTATCAAATCGGAAATAAAATCAATGGTCGCCTGATGCCCTTTTTCTTTTCTTGAAATGTAATAGATATCTGAAATTGTTGACGCCGAAACGTGCCCACTTATTTCTTTCTCATCAATTAGTTCAAACAGATCGGAAGCAAGTTCAAAGTGAGGCGGTCTTTTTAATGCAATGTCCAATATTATATTTGTATCGAATAGAGCTCTTTTCATTACATCAGCGGTATTTTTCTGACAAATAATCCAGCTTTGATTGGTCTGTGTCTCGATCAGAAATAAATCCAGCCCATTTATTTACAAAATCTGAGGCTTTCATTGTTGACCGTTTCTCTTCTCGTTCAGAAATGATAATTACCTCAACTTTACGCTCCCTCAAGCCAGAATCATCAGGAAGTTGAATGATTCCTTTGTCCGAAACCGTTGTTTTAAATTTATATGCTTTCATGTCTTTGTCGATAAAAATTTTCCGATTTTACGTGTAGTTCTAACAAATAACGTTGTATACAGTATTATCCTATAATAACTTTTTGCAACCAGTCCTGCGAATAAGATTTCGGAGCGCCTATTTTCACTAATCTTGAGAATGAATATGCACTTGAAAATGATCGCCGCCCGAACGGTATTCCCACCGGATCTGTCAGCGTTGAGGTTGATGGGTTTTGAGAAAGAATACTAATCTGTAATTTGTGAGGCTTTACTTCGACGCTGTCAGAAAACGAAAAAGCTCCGGGCATCGGAACTGACCTATCTTTTCAC
>CAZKIZ010000053.1:8136-12484 GCA_964552935.1 uncultured Rhodohalobacter sp.
GACGCTGTCAGAAAACGAAAAAGCTCCGGGCATCGGAACTGACCTATCTTTTCACCTTTCCTTTTTATGCCATTAAACCAGACGCTGTCAGGAACCTCACTGCGATCGGCACGCTGACAGGTCTAAACTCAAATCTCAAATCTCATAAAAACTAATTCATCACCCAGATGGTACCGTTGAGAACGGTGGCAAAGGCAACCCAGAGGATGTATGGAATCATCAGCCAGCCGGCGATCCGGTCTTTTTGATAGAACAGCCAGGTTGTTGCTATGATAGCTGCCAGAAGGATCATGATCTCAATAAATGCAAGGCCGGGATTTTGAGCGTTGAAAAAGAGCTGCGACCAGAGTCCGTTCAAGAAGAGCTGTACTCCAAAAAAGGAGAGTTCCGTTTTGCTTCCGCTGAATCCAGATAGCCGCCAGATTCGCCACGCTGCAAATGCCATCATGGTGTAGAGTGCGGTCCAGACCGGCCCAAATAACCACCCGGGCGGATTCCAGTCCGGTTTATTCAGCTGCTCATACCACTCAGAAGATGCGATTCCGGGAGAGACCTGGGCTCCCGTCCAGGCAACAAAGAAGCAGATCGCGATAAAGAAAACCAATACGCCTGTCGATAAAAAACGATTCCCGGGTCTGTCACTCATATGCGGTAATGGATTGTTGTCATTGGAATGCTAAGGATGAAATTTGACAATCAGAACATTTTGCGGTAGATACTTACATTTGAATTCTGAATAATACAAAGATTAATATGAAACTACGGAAACCTTTTTTAATACTTGCTTTCTCAATTCTTCTTTTACCGGCAGATCTATTTGCCCAACAGTTCTTTCAGCTCAATTCAATTGACTCAAACAGCAAACAGATTGCATCCAAAACGGTGACGGGAGAGTTTCAGCACCGCGCCTATTTTGAGTTAAACAACGAGCCGTTTGAAAACGGTGTTGTTCGCCGCGGAGATCGACTGAGTGTAGATCTGTCGCCATCAGAAAACTCTGTGCTTCATATCGATCGGGTGGAGCAATATGCCGGTAACAGCCGGTCATTTATCGCGAGGGATGAACTGAACCCCGAAAATGTTTTTGCCTTCACCTATTCGAGTGGAAAGCTGTACGGCGTTTATCACTATTCGCACGAAGAGACCTACTTTTTTGAATTCGACCGGGATGCCGGGAGTCCGTATGTCGCCCTGAACTCCTCTTTTTACGATGACGAGCAGTTCTGTTCTCTGCATGAAACCCATCTCAAGACACCTGAAAATGTAATCAGTAACAATCAGGCAAAAAGCCATACAAGTAGTTCTTTAACCCGTTCGTCACCACACTTGTCGGCCATGGCATCATCTATTGAAGAAGAGGTTACCATTGATATCATGGTTCCCTATACCGAAAACGCCCGTGTTTGGGCCGAGGGTTCAGACTTTGAGTCCATCGAGGCGGTGATTTCGCAGGCTATGGCACTCTCACAGGCTGCGCTCGACAATAGCGACATAGCGGTAAACCTCCGGCTGGTTCATTACTATGAAACAGATTACAGTGATGACTCACTGGCAAACCTGGAGGAAGATGACCCCGATTTTGTATCGGCGGGGGATCATTTGCGGCGCTTAACCCGTTCGCCGGGCGATGGAATTGAATTTTGCGGCGGACAGGCTGGCTGCAGTGAGTCGGACTTCGATGGATTTATGGAAGAGGTCCACGGCCTGAGAGATCAATACGGCGCGGATTTGGTCGCGGCATTTTTGAGCGAACCCAACACAGGCGGTATCGCTTGGCGGGCTAATTCAATTTTGGGGAACGCCGCTTTTGGCTTTTCTGTGAACCGGGTGCAGCAGATGGCGGTGACCTATACGCTGATACATGAAATCGGGCACAATATGGGCAGCGCTCACGCACGTAACCAGAACCAGGCTGCCGCCGGCGATTTTGGTGGTGTTTTTGTCTACTCGACCGGCAATCGGTTTTCTATCGCAGAAGATGATTACGCAACGGTAATGGCGTATGCTCAGGATGGGTACAGCGGGATACCATCCTTCTCTAACCCTGACGTCACTTTCCTGGGCGTAAGCACGGGGAACTCTCTCTCTTTTGGCGGCGAAGCTGGGCCGTCAGACAATGCCAAAAGTATAAACCAGATAAAAAGAGTGATCGCATCATACAGACCTACACTGACTGACCCGCCGGTTGCGGATGTGGATCTCAGTTCAATATCTGTTGAGCTGGATCAAAATGATGAAACAGCTGTTGTTCCGGTAGTGATTTCAAATAACGGAAGCTCTGATCTTGTTTGGGATATCGATTTTGATATAGAGAGCGGGGTGATCTTAAATAAAAAGAGAACTTCAGGACCAGGTTCGGTCGGGCCGGAGCCTGAGATTCAAACGTTTAACGAAAGCAGTCTCTTTGCAGAACCGGATGAAAACGGAGTGGTTTTTTCCACAACGTTCGATAGTAATGAAGGGTTTAGTGCGGGTGATTTCAGCGCGGCAGGAGGATGGAGATCGTTCAATGTGGATGGCCCGATTGAGATTTCGGATGAAAATCCCTCCGCCGGAAACCTTCACTTGAGGATTCCGCGTCGGCCAGACATATCCGGCAGCATGTTTGCCCGTTCAATATTGTTCGGCCCGCAACCGATGGGTGAGTACTCCGTGTCGTTTGATCTGGCCACGTTTAATCTGAATGTTGCCGGTGACGGAGAAACTTTCGTAGTCTACATCTACGATGCGGCCACAGCTACCAGATCATCGGGAATCCTGGTAGCAAGCGAATCTATATTTGTTCTGGAACCGGACGAAAGCGGGGAAGAAAATTTTGTATCGACAGGGGCGGAGTTTCCTCATGACGGATCGTACCGTTCAATTGAAGTAAGGTACAATCCGAACAACAAAACCGTTGACTATCATATGGACGGGACACAGATTGCATCCGTTCCGTACGCGGCAGGCCGGAAGCCCGATTATATTCATGTTGGTCACGGTAACAGTGTTTCGGGCTCCTACATGGATATCGACAATATTGAAGTTAAGCGGCTCAACAGCCCGTTTAACTGGCTGACAACCTCACGTACTGCAGGAGTTGTGGCACCGGGTTCGTCGCAGACTGTAGAGCTGACGCTGAGCGCAAATGATGTGGAGACCGGGGAATATCAAACGGTTCTGCTGCTCCGAAGCAACGATCCCGCTAATCCTTTGGTTGAGTTACCAATAGCGGCAGATATTCAGATGGCTACGGGGATTTCAGGAAATGAAGATTCGCCTCAGCGATTGTCGCTCAGCCAGAACTATCCCAATCCATTTAATCCATCCACACGGATAGAGTTTACGCTGGATCGCGCGGGAGATGTCAGGCTTGACGTTTTTAATATAACCGGTCAGCGGGTAGCAACACTCGTGGAGGAGTCGATGAGTGCCGGTCAGCATGCAAAGCTGTTTGACGCGAGCCATCTGTCGAGCGGTGTGTATATGTACCGTCTGCAAACCTCAACGGAATCCCTGACCAGGCAGATGATTTTGATAAAATAGGTAACACAATATGAACAGATTATTAGCGATAGTTTTGATCATCGGTTTTGTTTTGCTCGCGTTTTCCTGCGGGGAAGAATCCGGAAGCGGTGAGGCGGTCAGTGAAATTACGGCTGAAGATCTGTCCGAGATACCGAGATTAAATATACAGCCCGGAGAGAACTATTTGCTGACGCCGGTGGGGCATCTGACCGAAGAATATGAAACGCCTGATCATATAGATAAAGAGGCCTTGCGGTCGTTCATATTTGTGCAGCCCGGAGATAGTCTGAACGCAGTGAGGCAGTTTGAAAGCGGACGCATTGTGGAGTTTTCACTGGACCAGGATCTGACCATAACAGCCAGAATTAACCGCAACCAGGCGATGGGGCAGCGCATACGCAATTTAACCGCGTCCATACTGGAGCCGCATGCGGGAGTGGTCACGCTATCTATCGATCAGGATCGCATGACCGGAAATATTGACCTGGTGAGTGAAAATCGGTTATTCCATTTACGCTACGATTCCCTCAGCGGACTTCACTATCTCGCTGAAATAGACCGGTCCAGGCTGGATGTGCAGGAAGGAGATGATCCGCTGGAGATTGAGTGATACATCGTGTTTAAGATTACTTTTTAAACATGGTTGATGCGATGAAAAAGACGTTTTCTTTGCGTTCAAGGAGTCGTCTCTTAAAATAGGGGAACCACATGGTGCCGTAGGGTACATATACTCGAGTGTTGTATCCCTCCTCGGTAAGTTGAATCATAGTCTCCTCTCTTAGTCCGTAGAGCATTTGAAACTCAAACCGCGACTTTCCGAGATTTTGTTCGAGAGCGTACG
>CAZKIZ010000054.1:0-12389 GCA_964552935.1 uncultured Rhodohalobacter sp.
GGTAGTAGTTGGTCCAGGAGCCGATGTCGCTTGACGCCCGAATATTCCAGGAACCATTGGTAACAAAAGCATCGGGTGCGGTTCGTTTGATCGCTCCGGCTGTACGATTGACGAAATTTTGGATGTTGGACATATCGACGCGTGATGGCGTCCACCCAAATTGTGTACTCATTCCTTCCGGTTCATTGAAAATCTCCCAGCTGGAAACAGCGGGATGCCCGTGGAGGGAGTCAACCATCGGGATAAGAGAGTTGTCGATATAGGTTTGCAGTCTCTCGTTGTCGGTAAGAAGCCCCCTGTTCCTCTCGAGCTGTAGATCGTTCATCTGACCCGCCTGAAGCATATCGAAACTCCAGAGGCAGAGCATCAGACTTACATCATAGCGGTAGGCTGCATCAAGAATATCTCTTAGATCATCGATCGCGCCCGCACCCGGACCAATCACATCCATACCGTCAAATTCGGGAGTGTTGGTTCCGTTTGTATGAAGCCAGATGCGCATCATGTTGCCGCCATTTCGGTTTAGTTCTTCAAACATCTCCTCAAAAAGATCGAGGCGTGTTTCGCCGGGACCGATATCGCGCGCAAAATTGATCCAGGCGATGTTGCCACCGCTGGCAAATTTCTGCTCTGAAGAAATCTCGATCCTGTCGAGAGACTGGGCACTAGAAAGGGAGGTAAATAGAAAAAGTAGAAGTAGTAACAGTGCGTATGGCTTCATATAGGTTCAGTTTATTAAAAGATGCTGATTTTCTTTTGAGAAAAAGTGCGTTTATTTAAAAAGCGTTTCCAGGTTGAATATATGCGTATGTTATTGGATATTGCTGAATAAATCAAATTGATTGATTAAAAATCTGTTCCGAAATTATATTGGAATTAAAGCGCATCAATTTGCTTAGAAGGCAAGGAATTTAGAATTGAGCACGTAAGGTTCTCATTTGAGTCTCAGAATTAATATTTTTGAAGCTTATTCTGAAGAAAAAAATCCTTTCACTTGATACGCTGGCGCTTCATTAATTTTAATCTGACCGGAATATCAGATAAAGAATTTAATTAAGTTCCTCTTAGTTTTTTATTGACACCTAACAAAGCCTTGTAACTACGTGTTTATCTTTAAGATCTTTAACAAGACGGTTTAAAAATGCTCCAGGGTACAAACTTACAGTATGCCAATTCGTTTAATATCAGAATTGTAATTGAAGCCATTCGCCTCTATGGTCCGGTTAGCAGGGGGGAGGTCGCTAAAAAAACGAGATTAACGGCGCAGACCGTCACCAATATTACAAAAAAACTGATGAGCGGAAACCTGATCGTTGAAGGTGACCGTGTACAAGAGGGTCGGGGAGCACCCTCCATTTTGCTGAACCTCAACAAAGATGCAGCTTTTTCTATTGGGCTGGACCTGGATAAAGACCACCTTACCGGTGTTTTGATCGATTTGGACGGTAACATGCGGCAGATGATCTCCAGGAGTCTGAAGTTTCCCAAATCGGAGGAAGCAATGAATCTGATGGAGGAGATTTCCAATGAACTGATTGAAAGGGAGGGAGAGTCGAGGGACAAGATTTGGGGCATAGGTGTAGGGCTTCCGGGACCGATGGTTGTAAGTGAGGGAAGTGTTCTTAAAAATGTTGTAAATCCCCACTTTTTCCCGGGATGGGACAATGTTCCCGTAGTAAAAATTTTGGAGGAACGGCTGAAACTTCCCGTATACCTCGAGAATAACGCCTCAGCCGCCGCTATCGGCGAGCGCTGGTATGGCGCCGGAAAGCATATTAATAACTTCTTTTATATGTATATAGGAGCGGGACTAGGCGGAGGACTCTTTATCAACGGTCAGTTACATTCAGGAGCCACGGGTAATGCCGGTGAGATAGGCTATACACCTATAGACAGGAATGGAGTTGAAGATACGCAGGAATATAAACCTCACCTTGGAGAATATTTTAACCTGGCTCTTTTATATAAAAAACTCGAAAAAGAGGGAATCGAGATACAGTCTCTAGATGACTTAAAAAATCTTTATGAGGCTGGAAACAGCACAATTGTTGAATGGTTTGATACTGCGGCTGAAAAGCTGCTTCCCCTGCTGCTTTCCATTGAGTACCTGCTGGATCCGGAAGTGGTTTTTATTGGGGGACGCCTGCCTGAAGTTATACTGAAAAATATATTGGAAAAAATTTCAGAATCACTGCCTGAGATGAGGATTGAAGGGAAACCGGCAGGCCCGGAGATTCGAAAATCAACTGCCGGGGTGGACGCCGGAGCCCTTGGTGTGGCAACTTTACCTTTATATGCAACATTTGCCCCCATACCGAAGTTTGTTATGGATCAGAGCGTGGACAAAATCCGGAATTTCACGAAGTCAAAAAGCTGACTTTAATTCAGTATTCCGCTCACATCTTTCTATTTTAAGAAGAAATAATTTAAAACCAACTAAACAGATCAGAATGAAACGCATATTATTTATACTATTATCAGGTATACTTTTTTTCCCTCTCACGTTTATCGACACGGCAGATGCGCAGTGGTCGCTTGGAGCATCTTATGAAGTACGGGATGAAGATCCCACCAATGGATTTGGACTCCGGGTAGAGCGAAGCATTCTTTCGACGGTTCCGTTGGTTGATATTGGACTGCGTGCCCACGGCAGCTATTTTAATGAAACCAACTCTCTCTCGACCACCGGAGCAACGATTGACCAGGATTTTGAATCGTTTGACTTCGGTTTTGCAGCAACAGGCGGTCTTTCCGTAGGATTGGTCAGCCCGTATATTGGGCTCGGTATTGGATGGGATAACTCAAGTCTTGAATACTCCGATGACTTCACCGGTTCTGAGCTGGATGTGAGGGAATCGTTCGACAAGTCAGACTTCTACTGGAACGCTTTCGTAGGGGCCCGGGTGTCGATCATTCCGCTTATCAACCCGTTTATCGAATATCGGTTTTCACAGGTTTCTGACAGAGATGATATCGGACTGGATAATATCAGCAGACTGGCATTGGGCGTCTCCTTGCGTTTCTAACCCAGGAAATGAATATTGAAGAGAGGCGATCAAATTATTTGATCGCCTTTTTTATATGAAGAAATAAAACACGTCTAGCAGTTGTTGCTTTTTTGAGAAAAAATCTTAATTCTCGGCGCACGTTATATAAAAACGAAATTCAAAGATTTTCGGTTGTTAATGCAGGCATACGAAAGACGTAACAAATTGAACGGCAATGGCTGATGTAGATACAAATATTAGTGGAGTGATTAGTTCACTTGAGCTCGGAAAGCTCGAGCAGAGTACTCTGCATGAACTTTTAAAAATATGTCACACTCATCTTGATGAGACTGATGACGAGCTGATCACCCGTGCATTCAAGCTTTGCTACCACTCTCACAGGGATGTTACGCGCGCGTCTGGCGAACCGTACTATTTGCACCCGGTAGAAGTTGCAAAAATTATGGCGGCAGAATTCACGATCGATGACGAATCTGTTGTTGCGGCTCTTCTTCACGACACTGTGGAAGATACCTCCATTAAGCTGGACGATATACGAGAAAACTTTGGCGATGTGGTTGCACATCTTATCGACGGTGTAACCAAAATCACGGGTGTTTTCGAAAATCGTGACTCGAAACAGGCGGAAACGTTTATGAAGCTGCTTCTGTCGATGGCAGAAGATATCCGCGTGGTTTTGATAAAGTTTGCTGACCGGCTTCACAACATGCGAACGATCAGTCATCTTCCGCGCCAGAAACAGTTCAAAAAAGCAACAGAAACGATGGAGCTCTACGCTCCGTTGGCGCATCGGTTCGGGCTCTTTAAAATTAAGAATGAATTTGAGGACCTCTGCTTTAAGGTCATTGATCCGAACTCATTCAAATTTATAGCCCGCAAGCTGAAAGAGAAAAAAGGGGCGCGTGAGGAATTTATTGAAGAATTTATGACTCCTGTGAAGGAGGAGCTTGCCAACCACAATTTTAATTTTGAGATAAAAGGCCGGCCCAAGCATATCTACTCCATCTACCGGAAAATGCAGAATCAGCAGAAGCCGTTTGAGGAGATTTATGATCTGTTTGCTATCAGGATTATACTCGAAAATCCTCACTCCAAAGAGGACTGCTGGAGAGTCTACTCTATCATAACAGACTGGTACACACCGATTCCAAAACGGTTCAGGGATTTTATATCCGTACCGAAAGCCAACGGCTACCAGTCTTTGCACACAACGGTGATCACCAAAAAGGGGCGTAAGGTGGAAGTGCAGATCCGAACGCGTAAAATGGATGATATTGCAGAACACGGGCTGGCGGCTCACTGGAAATACAAAGAGGGTAAAGACAGCGGAAGCCGGGAACTCGATAAGTTTGTAACATGGGTTCGTGATGTGCTGGATAACCCGCGGCCCGATGCGGCTGCCGACTTCGTGAAAGATTTTCAGCTGAATCTCTACCAGGACGAAATTTATGTGTTTACACCTGATGGTGAGCTTATCACCCTGCCGAAAGGGGCTTCATGTATCGATTTCGCATTCGAAATTCACAGCGAAATCGGGGAGAGGGCGATCGCCTCGAAAGTGAACGGGAAAATGGTTCCTCTCAGGCAGAAGCTTAAGATAGGAGACCAGGTAGAAATTATCACGGGTAATAAAATAAATCTGAATCCCGACTGGATGGACGATGTGGTGACGCATAAAGCGAAGGCCAGTTTGCGCCAGTTTATCAAACAGAAAGAGAGAAAAGTTTCTAATAAAGGGAGAGAGCTATGGGAGAAAAGAGCGAAAAGAGGAAAAATAGAGATCACCGATCAGGAGCTGACAAAAGTTGCGAAAATTTTCAGTTTCAATACAACACAGGAGATGTTTTATGAAATTGGAAGCGGTGCGTTTGACGTAAACAAGGCGTTCGAGAAGGTTAAAGAGTATAAGAGCAAAGGGCGGATTGAGAAAGATCAGCCTGACTTTGACGATTCCGTTACGGAAGAACAGATTCAGGAAGAGTATATATCAACCGCTCGCTCTGTAGGCGAAGATAAAGCCCTGCTAGTAGAGGGCGAGCTCAGCGACGTTAAATACTCCTATGCAAATTGCTGCAATCCCATTCCGGGCGATAACGTGATAGGGTTCATCAGCAGGAATGGTGATGTGAAAATTCACCGGTCGAATTGTAAGAATGCCCATCACCTGATGAACACGGACGGCGAACGAATTGTGGACGTCTCCTGGTCGAAAAACATTGATACTCAATTCCTTGGCGGATTGAAAGTTATTGGAGAAGACAGGGTTGGATTGGTGAATGATTTGACTGAAGTACTCTCAAAATCTCTGCAAACCAACATGAAAAGTATAAACGTAAGCAGCGAAGGCGGCATGTTTGAAGGCATTTTGGCTGTGTATATAAATGATTTAAAACATTTGGAAAGAGTAATACAGCGCTTAGAACGCGTAGAAGGAGTGAAAACCGTTCTGAGATACGAGTAGCGGTTCCCATGCGTTTGTCTATTAATCCAATCAAAAATAATTAATAATTTTTCTCTCCGTTAGTTGTTATTTTTGTAGGGCTTAGGTTCATAGAAATTTTTATATAAAAACAAATCAAAATGGTGACTTACACAAAGCGAGACATAGTAAGAGCAGTAGCTGATGAGATGGACGTACCGCTGAATAAAGCAGAGCCATGGGTTGATACCGTTATTGGAGCCCTTCGCGGAAAAATGATGGATGCTGATCCCACATGCAGAATTGAACTAAGAGATTTCGGTGTTTTTGAAGTGAAAAAAACGAAAGCGAAGCCGAGAGCAAGAAATCCGAAAACAAATGAAGAGATATTTGTACCGGCCCACCGCAAAACACATTTTAAGCCAAGCAAACGGCTGAAAAAGTTTTTGAAGACACCGCTGAAGGAACTGGATAACAGTGGTGAATGATGTCTGCCGAATTTAGCAGGTTCCTTGGGGTAGATGTCGGCGGTAAACGCGTTGGCCTTGCCAGAACAGATCTCTTAAAGTCGTTCGCCACACCGATCGGCACGTTCACTCCCGAAGAAAGCTTTGCTGAGATAAAGCGTCAAATTGGATCTGAGGGTCCCGTTGACGGAATCATCGTTGGCTGGCCGTTAACTCCCCAGGGCAATCCTACTCATTCAACAAAAATGGTTGAGGAGTACGTAAAAGTTTTAAATAAGAGATTCCCCGATTTGAAAGTACATATGGTTGATGAGCGCTTTTCATCAGTGGATGCCAGAAAGATCCTGGTAGACTCAGGCGTTCCTAAAAAGAAAAGAGAAGAAAAAGGGCGTGTGGATCAGGCCGCGGCTGCTTATCTTTTACAGCAATTTTTAGAATCTAACCCGAAACTCTGATCTATGCCGATTTTACCGATCGTTACCTACGACGACAGCGTGCTGCGAAAAAAAACTGAAGAGATAGAAGAGGACTCAGAATCGCTTCAGCGCCTCATCAGTGATATGTTTGATACAATGTATAATTCAAGCGGTGTGGGACTTGCAGCTCCGCAGATAGGAAGGCTGGACCGCCTTTTTGTGATGGATGCTGATGCAGTAACTGAAGAACTGGATGAAGAGGATGAAGGCCCCATGGTTTTTATAAATCCGGTAGTTGTTGAGAAAACAGGTGCAAAAGTGAAAATGGAGGAGGGCTGCCTGAGTATTCCCGATGTGCGAGATGATGTAAAACGACCGCTCAAGGTCCATGTGCAATATCTGGATCGCAATTTTAAACCACAGGAAAGAGTATTTGATGGATGGATATCCAGGATTATTCAGCATGAGATTGACCATCTCGACGGTATTCTATTTCTGGATTACCTGAGCGCGTTCAAAAAACGGCTTCACAGATCGGCGTTAAATAAGATTGATAGCGGACAAATGCCCACTGAATACCCTTTGGTTGCCAAAAGCAAACAGGGGTAGTTTATGAATCCTCTGAAAATAGTTTTTATGGGCTCACCCGATTTTGCGGTACCCAGTCTTGAAGCGTTACATGAATCACCGCATGATATTATTACGGTCGTCAGTGGTGAAGATAAACGCCGTAAACGACGTGGTGAGCCTGAACCTACTGCAGTAAAGAGACGCGCACTGGAACTCGGGCTTGAAACGTTTGATGCGGAAAACATGAAGAGTCCGGAACTGGAAGAAAAGCTCCGTAGTCTGAATCCGGATCTGTTTGTGGTGGTGGCATTTAAAATACTGCCGGCATCCCTGCTTCAGATTCCATCCAAAGGATCTATCAATCTGCACGCCTCTCTGCTGCCAAAATACAGGGGAGCGGCGCCCATACACTGGGCTGTGATAAAGGGTGAGAAGGAGACAGGGTGCACCGTTTTTTTCCTTGATCAGTCAGTTGATACCGGCCGGATCTTGAAACAGACTGCCATTCCGATCAGCCAATCGGATACAACCGGTGATATTTACGATAAACTGAAGGACGTAGGTGCAGAACTGGTTGCAGATTCTGCTGATTTGATTGCTAAGGGTGCTTATGAAACCACGCGGCAGAAGGATTCGGAAGCTACTCCGGCTCCAAAACTTTTTCGGGAAAATACTAAAATCGACTTTTCAGATGACGCCAGAAACGTTCACAATCTAATTCGGGGATTAAACCCGTTTCCTGTTGCCTGGTGTAAATATGGCGATGAAAAAATGAATGTCTATCGCTCTAAAGTAGATGCAAACAGGAGTATACCACCGGGAGAACTCCGGTTTGCTGAAGGCAGGCTGCTTGCGGGTGCTGGCAATGGTGCGGTTGAACTGTTGGAACTGCAGCTTCCCGGAACAAAAAGAATGAGTGGAGCTGAGTTTGCAAACGGGTACGATCTTGAGCTGCCGTTAGAGTAGAAATTTATTTTCTATACACATTTCGAATTATTCAGATAAAAAAGAGTCCAATAGCAGATAGTTGTTGATTTAGACAAATTTATTTGAGATATACCGATCAGAAATTTTTGGTAATAATTACACACAATTTTTAAAAAATTAAATTAAGCCATCATGGAGTTATCTCCCCTTCTACAAGCAGCAAAAGATGGAAATCTCGACAAAGTTAAACGTTTGCACCTGGAAGGTGCAGATTTGAACGAGAGTCATAAAAATGGTTCAACGGCCCTAATATTCGCAGCTGAAAATGGGCATATCGACATTGTGAAATATCTTGTGAATAATGGTGCTGATCCGGGAGTAGCCACCAAAATGGGAGGCACTGCCCTGAGCAGAGCTGCCGAGCAGCAAAACAGCGAAATACTTCGGTTTTTGCTCGATTCCGGTACCCCGGTAGGCGATATGGCACTGATTGTAGCATCCCGGGAGGGAAATGCGGAGGCTGTAAAATTGCTTCTTAAAGCCGGTGCCGACGTAAATGCACGTCAGCGCTGGGGCCAGACAGCACTTATGGTGGCCGCACGAGAGGGGCACGACCGGGTCGTGAATCTGCTTCTGGAGAGCGGTGCGAACGTTCGCATGAAAGATAAGAACGGTGATACGGCTCTGAATATCGCCAACGACAATGAAAACCTGGATATCGCGGTTCGCCTGAAACGGGCCGGTGCAAAAGCGCAGGCGAAGAAAACGGCACCCGTTCAGCCCATTGACGATGACGACGATGATGATGTAACTTCAGATTCCGACACAGATGTTGATGATCTTATCGGTGATGACGATCTCCCGGATGAGATCGATTTAGAGGATGACGATCGCTAAGCGCAATATTTTTACGCGTCCGCTTCATACGGATTGAATCTGTTTAATCTGGATGAAAATTTAATCAACAAACCTCAATCAAAAGCGCTTTCATTCACAAATCATTGATTTCTATGGAATAATGATGTTTAAAAATGGATTGAGAGAAGCAAAACCTTTATTTTAAATACGAAATAAGTAAACGCTGCTAAGCAGCTAATTTTAATTCGAAAAGGAGCAAAATATATGGCTAAAGTAAAAGTTGGAATTAACGGTTTTGGACGCATCGGCCGTTTGGTGATGCGATATGTGCTGAAACATGAGAGTGACAAAGTTGAAGTTGTGGGCATCAATGATTTGACAGACGCAAAAACCCTTGCTCATCTTTTTAAGTATGACTCCGTTCACGGAACATTCGACGGAGATGTGAAGGCTGAGGGAGACAATCTTGTGATTAACGGAAAGAAAATTGGAATCACTTCAGAACGTGATCCTGCAAAACTGAACTGGGGAAAGCGCGGTGCAGAAGTGATTATTGAATCCACGGGTATTTTCCGTGATGATAAAGGTGCCGGCAAGCATATCGAAGCAGGGGCCAAGAAAGTGATTATCTCTGCTCCCGGCAGCGGTGACGTTCAAACCATTGTTATGGGCGTAAATGATGCTGAGATTGATAAGAGTAAAAAAGTCTACTCAAACGCCAGCTGTACAACCAACTGCCTTGCACCGATGGCAAAAGTACTGGATGATGCATTTGGGCTGAAGCAAGGGTTTATGACGACGATTCACGCCTATACCGGCGACCAGGCATTGGTTGATGGTCCTCACAAAGACCTCAGAAGAGCTCGTGCCGCTGCAGCAAATATAGTTCCTACCACCACGGGCGCTGCTGCTGCTGTTGGACTTGTACTGCCGCATCTCGATGGGAAACTGGATGGCGGCGCTGTTCGCGTACCCGTACCGGACGGTTCTCTGACAGATTTTACAGCTGTTCTGAACAAAGAAGTGACCGAGGCAGAAGTACTGAAAGCGTTTAAAGACGCCGCTAACGGGGACATGAAAGGAATCCTTGAGTATAGTGAAGAGGAGCTCGTATCCACCGATATCATCGGTAATCCCCACTCCTGCATCTTCGACAGCAAGATGACGAAGGTAGACGGAAACGTAGTGAAGGTAATTGGCTGGTACGATAACGAAGCCGGATACTCTGCACGTACTGTGGAGTTGGTTAACAAAATCGTGTAACCAACCAATTCACAGTTTGAAAATGTTTAAAATCCCGTTTCTGAAAAGGAGACGGGATTTTTTTATGTTTAAAAAAATTGGTAATGGTGTTTCTACTGGTTGATAAGATGTGCTGAGTTTTTTCAGAGATTGTGTGTTTTTGAGTTAAATAGAGCCAATTAGAGAAATATCATCTCTGTTTTGCTTGATGCAGTTGCCAAACAACAGATTCGCAATGTGTTACCGATATCGTGGACCGGATCTGGGTTTAAAATCAAAACAGTATCCTGTTGAGCCTCCACAATCTTTTTCAAAACTAAAGAGAAGTTTTTTTATATTGAGTAAGCGCTTACATTTAATCAAATCTTGCTTCACACTCACCTGAAAAAACTAAATCCGGAGCTGAATAGTCAGGTGGTATCATTATAAATTAAATCTATAAGATCATGAAACAAAGACATCATATTCTGACCGCCCTTCTATTAATACTTATTTTTGTACCCGCTTCACTGCTGGGCCAGTCGATCGAAATTGACCGGGTAGAGCCGGAAAACTGGTGGACCGGATTCCACGAACCGGATGTCCAGGTACTGATTTATGGCGAGAACATTCAGTCTGCAGTACCTACCGTGGATCATCCCGGAGTCACACTGGAGCGCAGAACGCTTGTAGAGAATCCGAACTATCAATTTTTAACGCTACGGATTCATGATAGTGCTGAACCGGGAACCGTTCAGATTAACTTCGAAAGGGGAGATTATAGCCATTCGGTTGATTACGAAATTAAGGAGCGAAGCACAGATACGAATCGGAACCAGGGATTCGATTCAACCGACCTGATCTATCTGCTCATGCCCGACCGGTTTGCTAACGGTGATCCCTCTATAGATGAAATTGACGGCATGCTTGAGGGCGTGGATCGCGATGATATAAATGCCCGGCACGGCGGCGATATCCAGGGGGTAATTGATAACCTGGACTACCTGGATGAGCTTGGTATGACCGCCGTCTGGTTTACACCGATTTTTGAAAACGATATGCCTCCCGCCTACGGTGCCTACCACGGTTACGCGGCGACCGATATGTACAGAGTCGACCGTCGGTTTGGAACCAACGAAAAGTATCTTGAGCTGATTGACAAAGCCCACGATCGCGGAATGAAGGTCATCATGGACATGATCCACAATCATGTTGGATTGGAGCACTGGTTCATTAAAGATCAGCCCACCTCCGACTGGGTACACGAACTTGATGAGGTAGGAACCACAAACTACCGAACCACTACCGTGATGGACCCTTACGCCTCCGAGTACGATTTTAACTCTACTGTAAAAGGATGGTTTGTAGTGGATATGCCGGATCTGGATCAGCGAAATGAACTTGTGGCGAACTACCTGATTCAAAATACGCTCTGGTGGATTGAGTATTCCGGGATTGATGGCATCCGGATGGATACGCATCCCTATCCATACAAAGAGTACATGGCCGAATGGTCGCGAAGGGTGCTGGAGGAGTTTCCTGACTTTAACATGGTGGGCGAAGCATGGATGCCCAATACTCCATCCACGGCCTACTGGCAAACCGGTTTTCAAAGTCCCGATGGTTACGAAAGCTACCTGCCGAGCGTCACCGACTTTCCGCTGTACGGATCACTTACTGCGGGACTGAATGAAGAGCCCGGCTGGGATACCGGAATCTCACGGCTCTATTTTACACTCAGCCAGGATTTTCTTTTTCCTGATGCAAATCTGAACGTCATTTTTCCCGGCAACCACGATCTTGACCGGATCTTTACAGTAGTGGGGGAGAATTTCGGGAAGTTCAAAATTGCCAACACCTTTATCATGACCACCCGCGGAATTCCGCAGCTCTATTACGGGGATGAAATACTGATGACCGGCGGTGGCCCGGACGGTCTGAAGCGAAAAGATTTTCCCGGCGGATGGGAGGAAGACCCGATCAACGCGTTTACGCCTGAAGGACGGGAGCAGCTTGCAGAAGAGACCGGATTTCCCGTTGTGGAAGCCCACGAATTTATGACCACTCTTGCCAACTGGCGAAAAGATAAAGATGTGATCCATAACGGTCAGCTGACTCACTTTGTCCCGGAGGATAACGTTTACGTTTATTTTCGACATAATGATGAAGAAGCCGTGATGGTTGTTTTGAATGCCAGCGGTGAGGAACAGAACCTGGATCTCGCCCGTTTTTCAGAACTCCTTGATGGAGTTTCCACCGGGTACGAAGTGATCAGCGGTGAGACAGTTCAAATAGGGGAGTACCTCGATATTAAAGGGTACGGATCGATGGTGATTGAGCTTTAGTGATCTGACCTGAGCCCAACTCATCTGTCTTCCCTCCCCATTCAGAAATGCACCAAATGGGGAGGGAAGGACTTTTTAAGAAGGTTCTGATCAAGTCATTTACCCAAGCAAATTCTTCAGGAAATGTCCGTTTTTCAATTTGTAAACCGAAAAGTCTT
>CAZKIZ010000055.1:0-12348 GCA_964552935.1 uncultured Rhodohalobacter sp.
GGCCTACTCAACGGATCTTCACAGCATAGGGCAGCTTATTCAGCAGGGGCAGCGTAACATAATGGAGACTCTGATTACAGTTGAAAAGCCGCTTTCAGAGATTCGCCTTACAAAAATGGACAGTGACATAGATCAGCTCGATTACCTGGCGGGTGAGCCGCTTTACAAAATTAACAATGGCGCTTTAGAAGGAACCTATCAGGCCCATGTTGAAGGTGGTGTGCCGGTCATAAGGGTGGAATTTGAGAAATTGAACGAGCAGCAAGTAGGAAGGTTTATCTACTTCTATGAGCTCTTCACGGCTGTGTATGTATACATGCTTGGTGTGAATCCATTTAACCAGCCCGGCGTTGAAAATTACAAGAAGGCGATGTATAAACTTCTCGGGAAATAAGGCATTACATGAGCAATACATTTGAAGGACGTTATGTTGCTATAGCAGGAAACATCGGTGCGGGAAAATCATCCCTCACCGGTCTGCTTGCCGATAATTTTTCATGGAATCCTTATTACGAATCGGTTGAAGACAACCCGTACCTGTCTGACTTTTATGAGGATATGCGCCGGTGGAGCTTTAATCTGCAGATTTACTTCCTTTCCAGCCGGTTCCGGCATCAAAAGGAGATGCTCAGCAAAAGTGAAAACATTATCCAGGACCGCACGATTTATGAAGATGTGGAGATCTTTGCAAAGAACCTTCACAACATGAATTTAATGAGCGACAGGGATTTTAAGAACTACTCCGACCTGTTCCATCAAATGAGTTATTACCTGCGTCCACCGGACCTGCTTATCTACTTAAGGGCAGAGGTTCCAACACTCGTTAAGCAGATACAGCAGCGCGGCAGAGATTATGAAAACACGATTCGTATTGACTACCTGGAGAAATTGAACAAGCTTTATGAAGACTGGATCAACAGGTACAGTCACGATAAACTGATTATAGATACTGATAACCTCGATTTTGTGAACGAAAAAGAAGATCTCGGAAAAGTGATTGAGCTGGTCGAACAGCGTCTGTTCGGTCTCTTTAACTAATTGCTTTCGGAAATATAGTTCTGTATTTTAAGTGGCTATTGTGGAAAAGCAAAAATTACGATTCGACATACAAAAAATACCCGAAGGCGAAAGCTCAAAAAGAGTTGAATTGCCGGGAGAATACTTCGATCTGGATGATGAAATGAAGCTTTTAGAAGCTGATATTTCCATCTCATTTTACCGGACCGACAGGTTTATTAAAGTCACCTTCGGTGTGAATAGCAGCGTTGAACTGATTTGTGATCGCAGCCTCGACCCGTTTAATAAAACGATTGAGGGCACGTTTGATATATTGTTTCAGCCTGATGAAATTCAGGAGTCTGAAACAGAACGAAGTGCGGTTAAACAAATTCCGGCAGATGAACTTGTAATCGATATCGAAGACGAAGTTCGGGATACGATTATGCTGAACATACCGATAAAAAAGGTTCACCCCAGGTATATTGATGAATCAGGGAAGCCTGAAGAGTTCGGAACTGCCCGATTTGGGGAAGTTGATGACGATGAAGAAGACCCAATTGATCCACGATGGGAAAAATTAAAGAAACTAAAGTAAATCATATTAAACGTAAGTAGATGGCACATCCAAAACGAAAGACTTCCAAAGCCAGAAAAAATAAACGAAGGGCACACCTCAGCCTTAAAGATGTTACTCTTGCAGAGTGTTCGAACTGCGGCGCATTGCACCGATATCATCACGTATGCATGGAGTGCGGGCACTACAGAGGTCAGCAGGTAATTTCCAAGTCAGAATAACAGAATCCCAAATTTATGGTCATTGCTGTAGATGCAGTAGGGGGAGATCATTTTCCCGAAAATCCGGTTCGAGGCGGTCTAGAGGCAATCAGGCAGAAGTCTGATCTTGACATATTATTTGTCGGCCCCGAGGATTTAATTCGCAAAGAACTGGATAAAATTGATTTTGATTACGATCCGGGCAGAATTGATATTTTGCATGCGGATCAAATCATTACAATGGATGATTCTGCATCTTCAGCCCTGAAAGAGAAGCGGGAGTCATCTATCTCGGTTGGTATAAGGGCACACAAATCTGGTGATTGTAGTGGATTTGTAAGTGCTGGCCATACAGGGGCGCTGCTTGCAGCATCTACAGTCTATCTTGGAAAATTAGAGGGCGTTTTACGTCCAACAATCGGTGCTATCTATCCCACCGTGGTTGGCGTTCGCTTGTTGATAGACGCCGGAGCAAATCTGGAATTAAAGCCCGAGATGTACTACCAGTTTGGGATGATGGGCTCCATTTTTGTGGAGGAGATTCTCAATGTCAGCAATCCGCGAATAGGCCTCCTGAACGTTGGCCATGAAGAAGAAAAAGGTACTGACATCTTAAAAGCTGCTTATAAAGAGCTTTCCTCACTCGATAATTTTATCGGAAACATTGAAGGGAAAGATATTTTAACCGGAAAAGCAGATGTGTTCCTAACAGACGGCTTTACAGGTAATATTATCCTGAAATTCGGAGAATCGATACCCTCTATTCTAAGAACTCTGTTTGATAAGTACATGGACGACATGTCTGTGGAAGAAGAAACGAGAAATCAAATTTATAAAATTCTTTCTAAATCCATGCACACGTTTGACTACGAACACGTTGGCGGAATCCCATTTCTTGGGGTGGATGGAGTCAGTTTTGTGGGGCACGGCGGAAGCAGCGTTAACGCGATAAAAAATATGATTTTAAATGCTTCTCACTGTGTTGAGAACGGAGTAAATGAGAAAATAAAAGCCTCTCTAAACTAAATATATTTCATGCCTCCAATTTATGCATCAATAACCGGCGTCGGGAAATACCTGCCGGAGTATATACTTACCAATAAAGAACTCGAAACCATCGTAGATACCAACGATGAGTGGATCACATCACGCACGGGTATATCTGAACGCAGAATTTTAAAGGGGGAAGGCCTGGGGACATCCTACATGGCTGAAAGAGCAGCTGAAGCTGCTTTGCTGGACGCAGGTGTGGATGCTGAAGAAGTTGATGCAATTATTGTAGCTACCGTTACTCCCGACTATCTGTTTCCTGCAACGGCTTGCCTTGTTCAGAAGCGAATAGGTGCAAAAAATGCGTATGCATTCGATTTGTCAGCGGCGTGCTCAGGTTTTCTTTATGCGCTGACCACAGGTGGCAACATGATTGAATCGGGGCGGGCTAAGAAAGTTCTGGTGATTGGAGCTGATAAGATGAGCTCAATTCTGGACTATACCGACAGAACAACCTGTATACTTTTTGGAGATGCAGGTGCTGCCGTGCTTTTGGAAGCCACTGATGAAGAAATTGGTATTATTGACTATATACACCATACCGAAGGCGATGAGGCGTGCATGCTCTATCAGCCGGCGGGTGGAAGCGTGCAGCCGGCGTCCAAAGAAACGGTTGAAGAGAAATTGCATTATCTAAGGCAGGATGGGCGTTCGGTCTTTAAGCGTGCAACCCAGGGAATGGCTGATGTTTCATTGGAAATAATGGAAAAAAACAACCTTGCGCCCGATGATGTGGAGTGGCTGGTACCTCACCAGGCAAATTTAAGAATTATTGATGCAACCGCCCGAAGAATGGGTTTGGATAAAGCAAAAGTGATGATTAATATCGACAAGTATGGAAACACTACGTCGGCTACAATTCCATTGTGTCTTGTTGATTGGAATGATCAGCTCAAAAAAGGGGATAATTTAGTATTATCGGCTTTCGGCGGCGGACTTACGTGGGGATCTATCTTTTTAAAGTGGGGTAAATAATGAACGCAATTCTTTTTCCGGGACAGGGATCGCAGTTTGTGGGTATGGCTAAGGAGCATTTTGACGCCAGCAACAGCGTAAAAAAGTTATTCCTTAAGGCAAATGAACAGCTTGGATACTCCCTCTCAGACATCATGTTTAAAGGGCCCTCCGAAGAGCTTATGCAAACGAAATATACTCAGCCCGCTATATTTCTGCATTCGGTTGCACTGTTTAAAGAGAAAAATATAGAGCCTGACGCTGTTGCAGGACACAGCCTGGGTGAGTTTTCAGCCCTCGTTGCCTCAGGAGTGCTTCAATTTGAAAAAGCTCTTGATCTTGTGCAGCTCCGCGGAAACCTGATGCAGGAGGCTGGTGAAATTCACCCCGGAACGATGGCTGCCATTATCGGGATGGACGATCACGTAGTAGATGAAATTTGTAAAAAAGCTACGGATGAGATCCAAAAACCGGTCGTAGCGGCTAACTATAACTGTCCGGGCCAGCTGGTGATATCCGGAGATGAAGATGCCGTGCAGAAAGCCGTTGATCTGGCGAAAGAGCAAGGGTGCAGATTAGCAAAACTGCTCCCTGTAAGCGGGGCTTTTCATTCACCCCTGATGAAACCTGCGCTTGAAGGTTTGAAGAAGAGAGTCGACGAAATAGAGTTTAACAAACCCTCTTGCCCATTCTATAGTAACGCATCAGGCGAGGCAACTACAGATGCAACCGTAGTGAAAGAGAATCTGATTGCACAGCTCACGTCGCCGGTCCGGTGGACAAAGACTCTCCAGAGTATGGAAAAAGCGGGAGTGAAAGAGTTTATAGAGATTGGCCCCGGAAAAGTATTGCAGGGGCTTGTTAAGCGAACAGTATCAAACGCTAATATTTCAGGATATCAGTAAAATGGATTTAAAAGGAAAGAACTGTTTAATTACCGGGGGCAGCAGAGGCATAGGCCGTCATATGGCCCTGCACTTTGCCGAACTGGGTGCAAACGTAGCCATTACTTATGCGCGCTCATCAGAAGCGGCAGATGAAGTTGTTGAGCTGATTGGCAAAGCCGGTGTAAAAGGAAAAGCCTACCAGGCAGATGCCGTGGATTTTGCCAAAGCCGAAGAAGTAATTAACTCGGTAACTGAAGAGTGGGGATCGCTTGATGTGCTGGTGAACAATGCAGGGATTACGCGCGACAATTTGATTCTTCGTATGAATGAAGAGCAATGGGACGCTGTGATCAACACAAATCTTAAAAGTATATTTAACTACAGTAAAGCCGCAGCTAAGCCAATGATGCGCGCAAGAGGCGGATCTATTATTAATATCGGATCCGTTGTGGGGCTCTCAGGTAATGCGGGTCAAAGCAACTACGCAGCCTCCAAAGCAGGTATCATAGGATTTACGAAATCGTTCGCTAAGGAGCTGGCCAGCAGGGGAATCAGGGCCAACGTTATCGCGCCAGGATATATCCTGACAGAAATGACGGAACAACTGAACGAAAAAGTTCTTGAATCTATCAAAGCTGAAACACCGCTCGGACGTGCCGGAAACCCCGATGAAGTATCCAATACGGCGGCCTTTCTGGCATCTGACCTGAGTTCCTACATTACCGGAGAGGTAATCAGGGTAGATGGCGGTATGGCAATGTAGACGTAAAATTTTTACATGAGACAGAATAACACAAAACGTGTTATTTTTGGATTAGATGTTGTATTATAGACGACTGAAATCCTATACATATTCATAAACATTAATAAAACACAGATCGAAATGTCACAAGACGTAGAATCAAAAGTAAAAGCTATTATTGTTGATAAACTTGGAGTTGATGAATCTGAGGTAGTAACAGAGGCTAACTTCACAAATGACCTGGGTGCAGATTCTTTGGACACAGTTGAACTCATTATGGAATTTGAGAAGGAGTTTGACCTGAGTATTCCCGATGAAGATGCCGAGAATATTGCCACAGTAGGCGATGCCGTAAAGTATCTGCAGCAAAAATAATATTAAGCTGAACAAACATTTATATGGCTGGACGTAGAGTAGTAGTAACTGGTATTGGAGCTTTAACTCCTGTTGGAAACACAGCACCCGATTTTTGGAATGGTCTGGTATCCGGCAAAAGCGGAGTCCGTACCATTGAAGACTTCGATACATCAGATTATCCCACCAAGTTTGCCGGACAAATAGATGGGTACGACTCGAATGATTTTTTCGAGCGTAAAGAAGCCCGGCGGCTTGATAACGTTTCACAGTATGGACTCATTACCGCTGATGAAGCTGTTAAAGACAGCAAAGTCGATCTGGACTCAATTGATAAAGATCGTGTTGCCGTAATTGTGGGAACCGGAATCGGTGGCATGAAAACATTCTACGACCAGGCTGTATCCCACCACGAGCACGGACCGCGCGGTGTCAATCCCTTTTTTATCCCGATGTTGATTCCAGATATGCCTGCCGGGCATATTTCGATCAAATACGGTTTCAGAGGTGCTAACTACTGCGCTGTTTCCGCTTGTGCCACAGGCTCTCAAAATATCGGTTTGGCTTACGATACGATTAAGTATGGTCAGGCAGATATGGCCGTTTGTGGTGGAACAGAATCGTGTGTATGGCCTATTGGAGTAGCGGGTTTTAGTTCTATGAAGGCATTATCGCGGCGTAATGAATCGCCTGAGTCAGCCTCTCGTCCTTTCGATAAGGACAGAGATGGTTTTGTTTTGGGTGAAGGCGCCGCAATGATGTTTATTGAGTCGCTCGATTCGGCCCTGGAACGGGGAGCACGTATTTACGGAGAAATATCCGGCTACGGCTTTTCCGCTGATGCACATCACATCACAGCGCCCGATCCCGAAGGAAACGGTGTAACACTTGCACTGAATGCAGCACTGAAAATGGCTGGAATTAAGGCCGAAGATATTGATCATATCAATATGCACGGAACGTCCACCCCGCTCGGTGACCTTGCAGAATCAAATACAATTAAAAAAGTATTTGGCGACCATGCATACAAGATGAACCTTAACTCCACAAAATCGATGACAGGGCATATGCTTGGAGCAGCCGGTGCGGCTGAGTCTATTGCAGCTCTTCTCACAACCTACCACGGCATTATTCCTCCCACGATCAACCAGGAGACTCCCGACCCGGAGTGTGACCTTAACTACACGCCAAATGAGTCAGTAGCCAGAGATGTTCGGTACGCTATGAACAACGCTTTTGGTTTTGGCGGGCACAATACCACACTTATCTTTAAAAAGTTTGATGATTGACGGATGCTTGGAAGGTTAAAGAGTTGGTTTTCAGCCCCTGCTGATCAGTTTAAGCAGCCTTCCGCACGTATCAAGAAACTTGAAAAACTTATCGGATTTAAAATTGCCCCTGAAGACAGGGGCATTTATCTGAGAGCGCTCCGTCATCGTTCAATTATTGACGGAAGCAAAATCCAGGCCCACGAAACGTACGAGCGTCTTGAGTTTTTGGGTGATGCCATCCTGGATCTGATTGTTACAGAGATTCTTTTTGATAAATACCCGCTTGCCAACGAAGGATTTCTCACCAAGTTAAGAGCTAAAGTTGTAAGAGGAAAAACACTAGCACAAATTGCTCTTGCCATGCAAATTAATGAGGTCATGGAGGTTGGAGAACGCGCCTCAGGACAGGGAATTGAAGTTTCGAAAAGTGTTTTAGCAGATCTTTTTGAATCTATGGTAGCGGCAATATACCTTACCAAGGGCTATGAATTCACTTTCATCTTTACTGAACGAATGCTGAATAAGCATATCGACATAAAGTCACTGGAGGCTAAAGCAGATAATTTTAAAAGTTCACTTATGGAACTTCTGCAGTCAAAAAATGCTCCTCTTCCAGATTACAGAGTCGTAGATGAGGAAGGGCCGGCCCACGATAAAACATTTACGGTAGCTGTTTACGTTATGGGAGAATTACGCGCAGAAGGGAAGGGGAAAAGTAAGAAAGATGCTGAACAGGTTGCCGCTGAACGAGCCCTTCATCTTATGAAAAATGAAGAATGACCTCTTGTCTCAATTTGAAAGTCTATTAGAAACCCAATTTATTAACGACTTATCATGCAACAATATCTGAACTTGGTACAAAACGTCCTTGAGAACGGTGTAAAAAAAGAGAACCGCACAGGAACTCCAACGCTCTCCTGCTTTGCTGAAAGTTACAAAGTAGATCTTGAAGAAGGTTTTCCCTTGTTAACCACGAAGAAGGTTTATTTCCGTTCGGTTATCATGGAGCTTCTGTGGTACCTGAGGGGAGAAGACCACATCCGATGGCTGCGCGATGAGAATGACGTTCATATATGGGACGCCTGGGCGGATGAGGATGGATATGTTGGCCCCATCTATCCAACGCTTTGGAGACGTTTCCCCTCTCTGACTGCATCGGACGGAAGCCGGTATCCGCGCAAAGATTCGGATGAAGAACTGAAGTGGCAGTATGATGAGTACGACCAGGTACAGCGGGCGATAGACATGCTCAAGAACAACCCCAACAGCAGACGAATTGTAGTAAGTGCCTGGCACCCCGGGGTTTTAGATGAGATGAGGCTGCCGCCTTGCCATGTGATGTACATTTTTAATGTTTCCAACGGAAAATTAAACTGTCATCTGACCCAAAGATCGGGCGATATTGCACTTGGAATTCCATTTAACCTGGCCTGCTACTCGGCGCTCACGATGGCAATTGCGGCTGAAACGAACCTCAAACCAGGCACTTTTGCTCATACAATTGTAGACGCACATATTTATGAAAATCATATCGATGGGCTTAAAGAGCAATTGAAGCGAGAACCCCGGGAATTACCAAAACTTAAAATCAAGTCTAAGCCTCTGGATGAACTTGAATTTTCAGACTTCGAGCTTATCGATTACAATCCACACGACTCAATCCGTTTCCCGGTGGCTGTATGAAACTTATACTGATAGCTGCTCACGACCCCAATCTTGTGATTGGTAAAGATGGTGAACTCCCGTGGCGATACCCTGAAGATCTTAAGTTTTTTAAAAAAACAACCCTGGGACACACTTTGCTGATGGGCAGAGTTGTTTTTGAAGAACTAAACGAAAAACCGCTGCCCGGGAGAGATGCAGTTGTATTAACTCGCACTAAATCATACAGCAACGTACCAACCTTCGAATCCGTTGAGGATGCGCTGGACTTTCTTTCAGATGAGGAGAAGATCTTTGTAATAGGAGGTGGCGAAATTTACAGTCAAATGATTGACATGGCGGACCAGCTTATCATCACAGAGATTCATCAGGAATATCCCGGCGACACATTTTTCCCGGATTACAGAGAAGAGATTGGCACAAAGTGGGAAGAAATATCGAGAGAAGATGGTGAAGAACTTTCCTTCGTAAAATACAATCGCAAGAACCGGTAAGTCCCTCTAATTCTTTTGGTTATACAATTAAAAAAGACTAACTGAATTCACGTTTTAAAGCCTGTATGTTACGGTCAATCGATTCCGTAAACATAACATTGTGGTTAATATTTTGTACTACTTCTTTATTCTAAACGAGATAGGACTTTATGGTCTGCCCGCCCAGATTATGCTCATTTTTTTGGTTATTGTTCTCTCTCTCTTCCTGTTTTTCTATGTCAAGAACGGCAGAAAAACAGGTGATCTTTATCTGTCCGAAGATGATCAAACCACATTTTTGAAGTCTATTCTGGATCACTCAAGTACGGGAAACGCCATTATCGACTCTGACGGAAATTTACGCTACGTAAATTTTGGGTTCACTGCGCTGTTTGATGAGTCAGAATCACCGCTGGTTGGAAAAAATATCTCTGAAATTCCGCAGCTCAGCAAACTTTCCCGTTGTTTTGAGCAGAAATCTTCATCTGTAGTAGAAGTTTTGGGGAAGGATGACTTATCGTATATGATCAAATATTTTACTGTTAAAGATTCAGAACAAAATGTTGTGGGCCGGTATCTTAAGATGCTGCCGGACCTGAATAATGGTGATGATTCATCCAATGTTGATCTCTCCCATGAGCTGAAAACACCTCTGCACGCTGTATTAGGATTCTCTCACCTGCTGCAAAAAGATTCTGAATTATCGGCCGATCAGAATAAACTTCTTGAAAAAATTATTTATCACTCCAAACTTCTTGATGATAAGATCAAATCATTTTTGGGTGGAGAACACTCCGCAGCCAAGTCATTGGATCAGAACAATAGCGAAAGGTCAGTAAAGAAAATTTTGGTTGTTGATGATGTCTCCATTAACCGAACGCTATTGAAACTAATGCTGAAGAGGTACGGGCTGGATGTACAGGAAGCGTCCAACGGAGAAGCTGCCCTGAAAATACTGGAGACGTGGAAAGCAGATTTAATCCTGATGGACCTCAGTATGCCCGTAATGGACGGTATAGAAGCCGTGAGGGTAATACGCGGCAACGGTGAAAACGGGCTCTCAGCATCAAAAATTATTGCAGTAACCGCCACTCAGAGATATTCAAGAGATGAGTTGATCGCTTCAGGTTTTGATGACCTGATGCAAAAGCCGTTCAAAGAAGAAGATCTCCTTAAAAGAATCGGGATCGAAGCAGCTAAAATGAACTAATTTTTACTCTGTCTTATATCTTTAGCCTTTAAGTCTGTGCCCCGAAACTTAAATCGCGAGGCAAATATAACGCAAACCTTATACCCTGTGCCTTGCACCTTGTACCACAGGTCAGCGACGCCGCGCTACTTGCACTAACCGATTCCCCGATAGCTTTGAACCACAAAGCCCATACCCACTTTAGTCGATCTCTTTCAGATGAACGATATACGGTTTCACAACCGGTTGGGTCAGCGCAATGATATGCCTCGTATCTGCTGCTTTTGAAAATTCAATTGCCTTTTTTTTGCCTTCCAGTATCCAGATACTTTCACTTTCATACTTGTACGCCTCACTGTAACTTTTATCGGCCGCAAAGTAGAATGAAGCCGAGTGATCATCGTCCGGAAACCCCTTCTTGGTCAGGTGCTGCTTCGTTTTTATCCGAACAGTATCAAGCCCTTTTGTAATTCTGCCCTTTGGCATAAACGTAGTGCGAAACAGGTCCCGCTGTAAAAACCGGGTAGAGAGATCTTTAAGTATCGGGTCTTTGTGCTCAGCCCACGATTTTATACTTATCATAACATCGTGGTCATCAAGCGCCATATAGTGACTCATCTCAACATCTGAAATGTTTTTCTTCGCTGATCGTTTTTCGGTTAAAAAATACTCAAGATGATGTGACGGAGTACGAATCGACTCGCCGTTTTGAAGAAGATATTCTACCCGGCTAAAAATTTTCTTCAGAAGCAGATCTGCCCCCAGAACAGTTTTGTGTAGGTACACCTGCATGTACATCAGCCTTCTTGACAGAATGTAGTTTTCAATTGCGTAGATTCCCTTCTTTTCGATCACAACGTTTCCATTAAATACCCGCATGGTCTTTAGGATTCTGTTGATCCCTACAGAGCCCTCAGAAACACCGGTAAAAAAGCTGTCACGCTTCAGGTAGTCGAGCCGGTCGATATCGAGCTGCGATGAGATGAGCTGATGGAGAAATTTTTTCGGGTACTGATCCGTGAAAATCTGAATCGCCGTATCGAGCTCTCCGCCGAACTCTTTGTTTAGCTGCTGCATGATTTTCAAACTCATCTTCTCGTGATTAAAATCACTGATCAGGGTATGCTCAAGCGTGTGTGAGAAGGGGCCATGGCCAACATCGTGCAGAAGAATAGCGATGAGCGTACCTTTGATTTCCGCCTCGCTGATGGTGGTATCTTTTTCGATCAAATTCTTCAGCACTCTCTGGCACAGCTCCAGCGCACCCAGCGCGTGTGAGAAACGTGAATGTTCAGCGGCCGGAAAAACAAGGTAGCCAAGGCCGAGCTGCCTGATTCGTCTGAGTCTCTGAACATACGGATGATCGATGAGTCGTAAGATGATCCCTTTTGGAACAGTGATGAATCCGTGAATCGGGTCACTGAAGATTTTATACTGACTGCTTTTATCCATATTAGTCCGCCAGGAAATAGTGGTTGCTCTTTTTCAGGTCAGGCAGTTTTGCAGGACGTTTTTGCGATACGTCATACCAAACGCCTGTGGTTTCAGCTACTGCTTTCAGTTCATCCTCTTCGTTAAACAGAGCCTGAATGCCCGTTATGCTGGTATTTCCTATTGATTTGAGCGAGCTGCAGACGGTTATTTTTTCGTGATAGAGTACCGGTTTTACATATTTCAGATCGAGATGTGCCAGTACAAAACTATAGCCGTTCTCCATCTCTTTTCTGAGTTCCGGTATTACCTGAATAAACCGGATTCTTGCCTCTTCAAAGTATGTGTTGAATACCGCATTATTGACGTGCTGCAGCGTATCGAGATCGCGAAATCGAATTTCGATGGATGTGGAATGGTAGAAATCGCCGGGAGTATATTTAAACTTCAAAATTTATAAATCTTTTATTAGATGTTGACCGAACAGAACATACAACTTACTGAACCTTTATAACAGTTCGTGGTACCTGTTTTTGACCTGCATTATTCACAAATAGTAGTT
>CAZKIZ010000056.1:0-12321 GCA_964552935.1 uncultured Rhodohalobacter sp.
AATAACAAATCCAGGGCGTCCTCTTTTTTATAATACCTTTGGGAGAAAAGGGGGAAAGGCACGCAAAGCGTGTCAGGGGGATGACCTGATAGGCGTTGATTCAACTAAATAAACACTTTTAAGAGCTCAAAACTCTACCAATCATTCCCCATTGCCATCCGCCGGCTGGCGGAGGGACACTCCTTTATATAACTTCAATCAATAAATTAATTTCCATATTAATAGAACTCAGGTTATTAACAATAATTTCTATCAAATTAGAGTCCTACGAGCAGAAACTTCTATTGCAGTGCCACGTAAACAATCCATTAAACTGATCATTAATAGTTTCAAAAAAGCTAATCTATGGAAATTGTCTGGATAATCGCCGGAACGCTTTTTATTCTCACAGGAATTGTCGGTTCCTTTTTGCCGGTCATCCCCGGTCCGCCGCTCAGCTACGTTGGCTTGTTACTCTTGCAGATTACATCGCCCTCCCCATTTTCAGGCTCATTCCTTATTGGGTGGGCCATCGTAGTGATTATTGTGAGTTCACTTGAGCATCTCATGCCTGCCATTGGTTCGAACCGGATGGGCGGCTCAAAGTACGGTGTTTGGGGCTGTATTATTGGCGCTATATTTGGACTATTCCTTTTTCCACCATTCGGTTTTATCATCGGACCATTGGTCGGAGCCTTCGCCGGAGAGATTATTGCCGGCCATGATCGCGACCTGGCTTTTCGAGCAGCTATCGGGTCCTTCATCGGTTTCTTTGTAAGTACTTTAATTAAGATAGTGGTCAGTTTTGTACTCGCCTATTATTTTTTCAGCGCAGTCTTCGGCTGAACTTGATCCGAATTTATAACTCAACTATCTATTCGAATTCAGTGAAATCTATTTATTGTTAGAATTCAAAATAGGTCGTTGATTTTTCAACTCTACTTACATACTCTAAATTTTAAGTTAAATCCTTATCTAACATAAAATTCAATTCATCATGAAGCTAAAAACAATTACTGGAATTGCTACATTTTTATTCATGTCAACATATCTCACGGGATGCGGAACCATTATTCAGGGGCCTACACAACAGGTAGGAATCAGCAGCAGCCCAACCAATGCCACGGTTTCTGTAAATGGTGAGTTGAAGGGCAATACCCCGCTTCAAACGTATCTGAAGAGAAAAGACAGCCACATGGTTCGGATTCAGCTTGATGGATACGAGCCTTTTGAAACCAACTTTATCCGGGGCACTAGTGGCTGGGTTTGGGGAAATATTGTTTTTGGCGGCTTAGTTGGCCTCGCAATAGACGCAATGGCAGGAGGCATGTATAAACTCTCTCCGGAGCAGATCAATGCAGAAATGCGCGGTGCTGGCGCATTCAGAGCCGATAGGGAGGGCGACGATATTTTTATCACTGTAGTATTAGAGCCAAAGGAGTCCTGGGAAAAAGTCGGTTCGCTGACGCCCTTGAAATAAAGTGCCGCGGGCGCGATGGTTCGGCTGGAATGCTAACCAATTTCATCCCGGAAATGAACAAACCGGAGTTTTAAATCTTAACTCACCGCTTGGTAAAGATCTCGATCACGCCTGCTGTTCCCCTGCTGCCGTACCTCTGCGAAGCCTCGTTTCCCCTCAGCACGCTGATATAGTCGATGTCCTCCACTGCAACAGTTTGTTCCGCAGCAGCATAGCTGTGCCCGATTTGTGACCCGTTAATAACGAATAGCGGCAAATTGTTGCCCTGAATAGACGTTACTCCGCGTATTCTCACGCTCGTTTCACCACCAACAGTTATAATATTAACACCCGATACCCGCTTCAGATAATCAGAAAGCAGCAGGGCACTGTTTTCCGTCCTTACTCCTGAACGCTCCTCATCTTCACTGCTGTCAGATTCCAATCCAAGCTCCTTAATCATCTGCTGAATCTCTTCAGGGGACTGCCGGGCTGCCTGTTCCGGCGATGCACAGGCGTTTACCATCAGAAGTGCTGCTATGGTGACTGAAAACAGAATCTTTACCTTCATATATCAGGGATTAAGAATAACGGAAATTGGCACAGAGCATCGCTATATTTTACAAAATAAATACCGAATGAATCTGAAATTTAATCTTTAATAAAACGATAGAGTGGCGCTTACAGTACTTTGGTTCATCCTTGGCCTTGCCGCCCTGATATGGGGGGCTGAAATCCTGGTTCGCTCCTCCTCAAAACTGGCCGCATCTATGGGCGTCTCCAAACTTGTGATTGGCCTGACCGTAGTGGCCTTTGGAACCAGTGCGCCTGAACTTGCTGTTGGCATTGAAGCGGGTCTGAACAATCAGCCCGATATTTTGCTGGGGAACGTCATCGGGAGTAATCTTACCAATACTCTTTTGATTCTTGGGCTCTCCGCTCTCATCATTCCTCTTCACGTACATCGAAATCTCATCCAGTTTGATCTGCCCGTGATGATCGGGGCAACCCTTCTTTTGATCGGTCTCTCTTACAACCTTGTACTCAGCTTTTGGGAGTGCATGATACTGGTGATTGCACTTTTTATCTATCTCATTGCCCTTGTCAGGTTCAGCGGCAAAACCGATTTCACCAAAAAAGAAGAGCTTCTCGCCGGTTCCCCCTGGGTAAACGGACTGCTTACTATCGCGGGGCTTGTGATGCTCATTGCCGGTGCCCGATGGCTGGTAGAATCCGCCACAATATTCGCTGAAATGGCCGGAGTGAGTGAACTGGTGATCGGCCTGACGGTAGTGGCCATCGGCACATCGCTGCCGGAAATTGTAACCTCTATTCTGGCAGCTGTCAGGGGGGAAAAAGACCTGGCCGTGGGAAGTATTGTTGGCAGCAATATCCTGAATATCCTCTCTGTAATCGGCATATCGGGGCTATTTATCTCAGGTATTCCTGTTCAGCAATCTCTCATCAATGTTGATCTGATGGTGCTTCTGGGAATATCAGTTCTCTGCGTGCCCTTTTTCTACAGCGGTAAGATCATCAGCAGAACGGAAGGGGCTATACTGTTCAGCTGCTACGCGCTCTATATGCTTTACCTCTACCTGGATTCAGTTCAGAGCGAATTGATGAGTCTGTTTACAGATACTGTCTTGTATGGTGTAGTACCGGCGGTGGTCATTTACTCGCTGGCGGTTGTAATCCTGGAGTGGAGGGGAAAAGTAAAAGTGAAAAGTTGAACATTCACTTTCCACTTATTTTCACTCGTTTTTCACAACTTGTGTATCTACTGCAAAATAGAGTAGAGTAAAATCGAACAAGTAATCATATCTCTCAAAGTTCTATTGCAGGGGTATTCATTATCGGTGTAAAGGTTATCAGGTCTTCCATAGCACATTTCCTGTTATAGACCATTCCCGATAACCTTTTAACAAATTAACTAATAACCACATTAACCTTACTTCTCAATCAGGATCCAGCCATCTTCGTTGACCATCTTCTCGGCGTACTTCCATTTTACGTCTTTCGTCTCGCCGGTGTTCATGTTCTGAACCTTCACGTAATCATTACGTCCGGGCTCATCTTCAACCGTTACCGGCTGGCGTTTTTCGCCGGGGGCTGATCCCTTCTGCTGACCTCCGTTCTGTCCCTGTCCGGCTCCGCGGAAGCCCATATTTGTGGCATCCGCCTGCTGGGCCCGGGCCCGTTCAAGATCAATTCTGCTTTTCGATTTTTCAGCCTGCTGCATCTGCTCTGCACGATCCTGCTGCATTTCGGGTATCGCTTTCCAAATTACGGAGATTGTATCCCTGTTGATTTCAGAAATCAGGTTCTTAAACATCTCAAACGCTTCCTTCTTGTACTCCATCAACGGATCTTTCTGTCCGTACGAACGGAGGCCAATACCCTCTTTTACCGTATCAAGTTCGCGCAGGTGCTCCATCCATTTATTATCGATGGTGCTCAATATTGCGGTTCTTTCAAGTGAGCGAGCCACTTCGCGTCCCTCATTGTTGGCCGCTTTCTCCACGTCCACAATTACGCGCATGCGCCGTATTCCGTCAGAAAAGATCACCTGGATCTTGGTTGGCTTTTTCTCTGAATCAGATTCCTGTATCTGTTTTACAATTCTGTAGAGAGGCTCAGAAACGAGCTTCTCTTTTTTACGGTACACTTCATAGGCCCGCTCAAGAATCATGTCGATCATGCCGTCATCGCCCAGCATGCCCCACTTATCCCTGTCAATTTCGATATCTACGGCAAGCTGACGCAACACATCATCGCGAATTTGCTCGTAATTGCCCTGGAAATAGTGCTCCTCTACGATTTCCACAATCAGGTCTTCAATCATATCGAAGATATCGCTCTGAAGCTGATCTCCAATCAGGGCGTGCCGTCTTCTTGAGTAGACCACGTTTCGCTGATTGCTCAGAACATCATCGTACTCCAGCTGCTTTTTCCGGATACTGAAGTTATTCTGCTCTACTTTCTTCTGGGCGCGCTCCAGCGATTTTGAAATCCACGGATGCTGTATAACCTCACCCTCGTCAAAATTGAGCTTATCCATGATATTGGCGATCCGGTCTGACCCGCCAAACAGATCCATCAGCTCATCTTCCAGCGATACATAAAACTGTGTTTCACCGGGATCACCCTGCCGGCCGGCACGACCACGAAGCTGAAGGTCAATTCGGCGAGACTCATGACGTTCGGTACCAAGAATTGCAAGACCGCCGGCCTCTTTCACTTCCGGCTTCAGTTTAATATCAGTACCACGTCCCGCCATGTTCGTTGCCACCGTAACGGCTCCGGGGCGGCCCGCTTCAGCTACAATTTCACTCTCACGTGCGTGCTGTTTTGCGTTCAATACGTTGTGAGGAATTTTCTGACGTTTCAGCATACGGCTGATCTTTTCCGATTCATCAACGCTTACTGTACCTACCAATACAGGCTGGCCGTTTTCGTGATACTCTTTAATTTTGTTGATGGTAGCGTTGAACTTCTCACGCTTGGTTTTAAAAATCAGGTCGTCCTTATCGTCTCTGATAATCGGGCGGTTGGTAGGAATCACAACCACGTCGAGGCTGTAAATCTCGTTAAACTCACCCTCTTCTGTTGCCGCCGTACCGGTCATTCCGGAGAGTTTGTGATACATCCTGAAAAAGTTCTGCAGGGTGATGGTGGCGTAGGTTTGCGTGGCAGCTTCCACTTTTACATCCTCCTTTGCCTCAATGGCCTGGTGGAGTCCGTCGGAATAGCGCCGGCCGCTGAGTACACGTCCGGTGTGCTCATCCACAATCTGTACTTTTCCATCCTGCACAATATATTCATCCTCGCGCTCGAAAAGCGTATAGGCTTTCAGTAGCTGATTTATCGTATGAATTCGCTCACTTCTTTCGGCAAACACTCTGTGGAGTTCATTAAACTTTTTCTCTCGCTCTTCCTGAACCTCTTGCTTTGCCTCCTCAATTTTCTTCTTTTTGTAGTCGTCGCTGAAATCATCTTTCGCCTTAATCTCTTCAACACGCTCTTTTTCGAGCTTTTTAATCTCCTCTTCCAGCTCTGAAGTCTCCAAACCGAGATCGGGAATAATAAAAAATTCAGTCTCCTCGTCACCTTTGGTCAGAAACTCACGTCCCTTCTCGGTCATCTCGATCGACTTCATCTTCATATCCACCGCGTAGAAGAGATACTCATCCACAAAAGGCATATTCTTGGCGTTATCGGCCAGGTAAATTTTCTCCGTTTTTTGGAGAAGCTTCTGCATCTGCGGCTCCTGCATCATCTTCTTGAACTTGGCATTTTTTGGAAATCCGCGAAATGCCCTGAAAAACGCAAGCCCGGCATCTTCGTAATTATCCTCTTTCAGATGTGCCTCAGCTTCATTTACCAGCTGAGAAACCAGCGCTTTCTGCGCATTCACCAGAGATTCCACTCTCGGCTTCATCTCCTCAAATTTCTGCTGATCGCCGCCTTGAGGTATCGGTCCGGAAATAATCAGTGGTGTTCTGGCCTCATCAATCAGAATAGAGTCAACCTCATCAATAATGGCAAAATGGTAGCCTCTCTGAACCAGCTGCTCCTCTTCGGCAACCATATTATCGCGCAGGTAATCGAACCCGAACTCATTATTTGTGCCGTATGTAATATCGGCACGATACGCTTTACGGCGCGGCTCGGAGTTGGGATCGTAGTGATCAACACAGTCAACTGTCAGTCCGTGGAAATTAAAGATCGGTTCGTTCCATTCGGCATCACGTTTGGCGAGATAGGTATTCACCGTAACCACATGCACTCCTCTGCCGGCAAGTGCGTTCAGGTATGCGGGGAAAATAGCGGCAAGCGTTTTACCCTCACCGGTTTTCATCTCGGCAATGGCGCCCTGGTGCATCGCAATGGCACCAACCAGCTGCACGTCGTAGGGAACCATATTCCACTCGATCTCTGTGCCGGCAACATCCCATTTTTTACCCACAAAACGGCGGCAAGTGTCTTTCAATACCGCGAACGCTTCGGGCATAATCTCTTCAAATACATCCTCAAGAATAACCAGCCACTCTTCTTTGAGCTCCTTCAGCCGGTCGGCCAGCTCTCTGCGTTCGTCAAAAGTAATAGACTCGTCATTTGAGTCCATTTTTCTCTTCACTTCTGCAATCTCTTCATCAACTTCGGCAGTTTCGTCGGCTATTTTTTGACGAAAAGATTCAGTTTTCTGCTTGAGTTCATCGTCGGTAAGTGCTTTGATATCTTCTTCAAAACTCTTGATTTCATCTACTATAGGCCAGATCTTTTTCAGATCGCGTTCACTTTTTGTGCCAAAAACAGTTGTAAGAAACTTGGAAATTTGATCTAACATGAAGGGAGTTACTGCGATTAATAATTAGTCTATAAATGTACGGCTTCAGCGGTGCCTGTTCAACAATGCAGGCATTTCTTTTTTCTGCAATAATTATACCACCGATACAAAGCCTGCCATTGTAACGAGAGAAAACCGGAATCATTGAATGGAGCCCAAACTATTTTGGATAATAATCATTAGATTTTTACTTAAATCTTCGTATTTTTCGGGTCTATCAAAAAACAGATTTTTGAAATCAACACCAGGTCATGAAACGCACATATCAGCCAAGTAAACGTAAGAGATCAAACAAACACGGATTTCGCAAGAGAATGAAATCCAAGAACGGAAGAAATGTTATTAAACGCCGTCGTGCTAAAGGACGTCATAAACTTACTGTAAGTGACTCCAGCAAAGGCGCAAAGTAGGAACAGGATCAGTAAAAAACCTGATCAGTCACTGCCCCGTTCGAAAATATTACGGGGTAAACTCAACTATCAGCGCCTTTTTAAGCGCTCTACTGTTCTCAAATCGCCTCCCCTGCTCTGCCGTTACCGCGTCTACGCTGATCCCAGCAATCAATGTTTGTTTGGATTTATCGCCCCAAAAAAAATTTTCAGGCGTGCTGTAGACCGCAACAAAGCAAAGCGATATTTACGGGAGGCTTTTCGAATACACCAGAACTTGTTGCCGGATTCTGTAAAAAACAATGATATCGGTTTCCATGCAGTTTTTATCGCTACCGGCAAGGACCTATCCTATTCCACCGTCGAAAAGCAGATGATCAAACTTTTGGAATCACTATCAATTAAGCTGACATCCGAACGCACGTCTGCAAATGACAATAACGATCAAAAAACAGATTAGATTTTGGACAGGAATACCATAACCGGGCTTCTACTGATTTTTATAATCACCATTGCCTGGGCGTTTTACACTATGCCAAGTGAAGAAGATCTTCAGAGGCAGCGGGCCCAACAAGCACTACAAGACAGCATTGCCGCCGCTGAAGCCCGCGAAAGAGGTATAGATGAAAGGCCCGCACCTGATTCGCAAACCGAAGCTGACCCGTTTGCGCAGGATCCCATCGAAAGAGAAGAAACCAGGCCATCACTGGGCGCATTTGAGGATGCCGGCTTTGCCGATACTGTCAGAACGACCGTTCGCACTCCCCTCTATGAAATTGAGCTCTCTAATCTCGGAGCAGGTCCCGCTAAATACACGCTTTTAGGCCATAATACCTGGGATCAAAACCAGATGCAGATGATCCGGGATACCACCCGATCGACCTACTCTCTTGGATTTTTATCGTTTCAGAACTACAACATTGAGACGGACGCAATTCTGTTTGAGCCGCTCTTTAACGGTGATAATTTTGAACTGAATCTCGAAGAATCGGAACAGCTCAGCTACCAGCTTCAGCTGGATGACGATTCCAGAATTGTATTTACCTACACTTTCTACGCTGACAGGTATCAGTACGATTTAGAGATTCGTTTTGACAATATGATGGATTATGTCAGCGACAGCAACGTCGACCTGATGTGGACCTCCGCTCTGAATCTTTCTGAGCGCGACAGAGCGCAAGACGCTCTGAATTCGGCAGCCTACGTGTATGCCGGTGGTGAGCTTGAGAAGTTTCAGCTCTCTGAAACAGGCAGCAGCGAACAGATCATCAATGGAAATATCGACTGGGTTACAACGCGCACCCGCTTTTTCGGGCAGTACATCAAACCTACGGCCAACTCCAATGCCGCCATTTTGAGGGGTGAAATCTTTGGCACACCCGGCGAGCCGGATGCCGTTCACCACTACCAGGCAGGAGTCACCTCAAATATTGCCACCGATAATGTTTTAACCTACGAATTTTATGTCGGGCCGCTGCGATATTACGATCTCAGGGAGTTCGACTCCAGCGCCTATGACGTGATTGAGATCGGGTACGCGCTTATTCGCTGGTTCGCCGATCCCATTGTCCGATTTCTCGTTATTCCATTTTTCGGCTTTGGAAGCATGTTCATTTCCAACTATGGAGTTCTCATTATCCTTTTTGGGGTGATCGTTAAGCTTGTGCTTTTCCCGCTTACTCAGAAGAGTTTCAAGAGTATGGCGGCGATGAAAGAGCTGCAGCCCCAGATGCAGGAGATCAAGGAGAAGTATAGTGATGATCCCCAAAAGCAGCAGAAAGAGACGATAGCACTCTATAAAAAGGCGGGGGTGAATCCACTTGGCGGCTGTCTGCCCATGCTGCTTCAGTTCCCGATTTTGATTACACTCTTTTTCTTTTTCCAAAACTCGATGCTGATACGCCAGGAGCCGTTTTTATGGGCAACTGATCTCTCTGCGCCGGATTACATTCTGAGCCTGCCGTTCAGTATTCCGTTTTTAGGTGACCAGGTCGCCGGTTTTGTTCTGCTGATGACGGCTGCTATGTTCGTGCAGACGAAGGTGATGGGCGGAATTGGAGGTATGGGCGGCGGTGCAGCTCCTTCCGGCGGTCCCAACATGAAGGTGTTTACGTATATACTCCCTTTCATCCTGCTTTTTGTATTTAACAATTTTGCTGCAGGGCTTAGCCTCTACTATCTCGTATACAACGTGCTTTCAGTTGCCCAGCAGGCGATCATCAAAAAACAGATTGATCCCCCTAAAGTGGACACCGGCAACGATAAGAAGACGAAAAAGAAAAGGAAGAAAGCCAAAAAATAGTGTCTTTGCTAAAACGGGCCGAAGCTCTTCTTCGGAAGGACATAGCCTGGTGTCGTGTCAACCCTAAACCTGTCAGCACCTACTGGATCTGACAGCTTTGTGTTTTGTATGAAAAACGTCTTGGATGAACCTTTTCTTAGAATTTCCGACGCTGACCCTGAGAAATCGGGACTCTCAGGTCTAACACGTCACTTTATGCTTGACAGAACACCAGATAGGGTTGTCAATTCACGATTTCCCCAGGAAATATCTATTGAATGTACTGCACCCGGGAAGGGACTCATATAAATTGGCCCCCTTTTTTTAACCCGAACGCTTCCGGAGCTTGATGAATAATCCAGGTTAAGCAGATGATGTCAGCTTCAAAAAATCACTTTCCCCGCTTCAGATTCCTGGATGGTAAGAAATGGCTCTACAACCCGGTGCTGAGGAAACGTTTTGCCAACAGGCCCGAAGAGCGCGTACGCCTCCAATTTGTGGATTATCTACTCTCAGAGACCGATTTCAGCAAAAACCGGATCGGTTTTGAAGCTCCCGTCACACTGCCGCAGGCTAAAAACACGCTCCGGGCAGACCTGGTTCTCTACGACCAGACGATGAATCCATTTATACTGATTGAGTGCAAATCAGAAAAGATCCGGCTGAACCAAAAGACGGGTGAGCAGATCGCACGATACAACCGGCGGCTAAATGCCTCTTTCATTATGATTACGAATGGAGTTGAAGAGATCTGGTACGATCTCAGCGGAGATACACCGAAATCGACAGACAGCCCGCTCAAACCATCCAGCAATACTACAAAACTTCTGCGCAGCGAGACGTACTGGGTTGAGCGGGGATTTATCAGCCCGAAATCTAACAAAGATACCGGAAATCTGGCTACTGCAGCGCTTCAAGCTTTCTTCGGCGACACGGATTCCGATCCCATTCAGTACCTCGAGTTTCCGGCATCCATATCCCCATTCATTATGAATCACTACTACCGCGTATCCACTGCTGATCCGGACCACAAGGTGGCTTACACAATTCTGGATGGTAACCGGGGCGCAACTATGCTGACTGCGGCAATAAATCGTGCCGGTAAAAACCTGGGCGCATTCTGGATCAATCTCGATCAGATGATCGCAGAATCAGCTCCTATCGCCCGGCTTCTCACGGAAAACGGTTCGAAATCCGTACCGCTCTCAGGCCGGTTCAGAGAAAATTTGCAGAGTTGCGATAAACTCTTTCTAAATAATATTGGCAAAGAGATTCTGAATCTTTTTTGATTGAACACCCCCATCTGCTAACTTCCAAGAAATAAATTCTCAATTCAACAGGTATACTATGCCCTCTAAACTTCACCGGAAAAAACTACTATCTCTCTTTGATGACAACCAGGATGGAGCGGTCTACATAAAAGGCGGCGAGCTGATGTATCGTTACCAGACAGACTATGAGTTCCCTTTCCGGCAGGAGAGTAATTTCTGGTATCTGACCGGGGTTGATGAACCGGACTATCATATGATCCTGGATCTCAAAACCCACACCTATCATCTTTTCGCGCCCAAACGCGACGCACAGTTTGCCGTTTGGCACGGGTATGTGAAGTCTAAAGATGATATCAACACTCTCTACGAGCCGGACGAACTTCATTATGAGAACAAACTTCTTTCGATTCTGAGGGATCTGAACCCCTCCACTATTTACTGCCTGAATGAAGAGCAGGCTGAGTTTCTTGAAGACCTCGATCGCAGTTTTAAAGTGGATACCGAATCTCTGGTAGACGCTATCACCTACTGCCGTTCGATCAAGACGGACGATGAACTGGATATGATGCGTGAAGCGGCATCCATCAACAATATTGCGCACAGAAAGGCGATGGAAGCGATAAAGCCGGGTATGTATGAGTATGAAATGAAGGCGGTATTTGATTTTCATCAGCAGTCACGCGGCCTTCTCTTTGATGCCTATAACGGAATTCACGCAGCGGGCAAAAACAGCGCCATTCTTCACTATACAGAAGCTAAAAGCCGGCTCAACAACGGCGATCTCTACCTGATTGATGCCGGTTATGAATACCAGGGCTACGCTTCAGACGTGACCAGAACGTACCCATGCAACGGCCGGTATACCGGCGACCAGGCCAACGTGTATCAAACCGTCCTGAATGCGCTGAACAAGGTAATTGAAGAGGTGAAGCCGGGTGTTAAGATGGAAGATCTTCACATGATGGCTGCAGAAATTATCATTCGGGGGCTGAAGGATATGAAGCTGGTGAAAGGGAGCGTTGAGGATCTGATGGAGAACGACATCTTTGCCCTCTTTTTTCCGCACGGACTCGGTCACTTCCTGGGGCTCGACACCCACGATGTTGGCGGCTATCCAAAAGGAGTGGAGCGGATCGACCGGCCCGGCATCCGATTTTTACGCGCCAGACGGGAGCTCCAGGCCGGCATGACGGTCACCATCGAGCCCGGACTCTATTTCATCCCGGCGCTGCTGAAACCGGCACTGGAAGATGATACCAAATCGAAGTTTCTGAACGGATCCAGGCTTGAGTCCTTTTTTGATTTTGGAGGCGTTCGTATTGAGGACAATCTCATCCTCACCGAGGACGGGTGCGAAAATCTGACGGACGTGCCCAAAAACATTAAGGAGATTGAAGAGGCTATCAGGTAGCGGCATTCAAGTTTCATGTCAGCCCAAAACCTGTCAGGTTTGATGAATAAAAGTCTTTTTATGAGTTAAAACCCAATAAACCTGACAGGTTTTCCTTAAAACAAGTACCCTACCGATGAGGGCTGTCGAAGCAGCCATCCCGTAAGGCTATAGCGCGTAACATTGGTTGTGAGAACTTCAT
>CAZKIZ010000057.1:0-12321 GCA_964552935.1 uncultured Rhodohalobacter sp.
GGGTAAATCTAAAAAAAACTGTGTTCAGAATTGATAGGAGAATAATCACGATTCAGTTCTATTCTGTTTGATGCGTTGGTATATAATACTTTGATATCGCATAAAAAATAGGTTTAACACGCAAAAAGAGCGGAAAAATTTATTTTGAAAAAATTATGGAACAAAGAGCAACTCTATTCGTTAGATCAAGTGTTATAACTCGATAAGAGTTGTACCCCGAAAGCCAACGTAGTTAGAGAGGCCTGGTTGAAAGCCAGGCCTCTTAATTTTTCAAGCCTCTCCAGCAAATTTCGGCTCCACTCGCGAAATTAACTCACTCGACTTATTCCCCTTCTGAAGAAATACAGTTGAGGCATATCACGCATTGGCAGAATTTGAAATAGAATAGAAGTAGCTTTTGAGGATGTCATTAACTCGTGAGCTCGCCCCGAAGGATTCCGTAGTTAGGGCTACTACAGAGTGCAGACGGGATTTGACAACGTCTCATGTCTCAAATCTGACTTCTCACGTCTCAAATCTCAAATCTCTCTCAAAGCACCTTAATATCTTCGAGGCCGCCATCTTTTATCTGAACCGTCCGAAACGGAAACCTTCTCACTACATCGTAATCGTGAGTGACCATCAGTACGGACATTCCGCGATTGTTAATCGTTTTAAGGAGTTCCATGATGGAAGCGCTAACCTCAGGGTCAAGATTACCGGTGGGCTCGTCAGCAAGCAGAATACGCGGTTCATTTGCCAGTGCGCGGGCGATGACGACTCTCTGCTGTTCGCCGCCGGACAGATCAGCGGGCATCGCTTTTCGTTTGTGGCTCAGTCCCACAAGACCGAGCACCTCCAGCACGCGCTGTTTGATGTACCGATTTCGCTGGCCGGTTACGCGGAGGGCAAAGGCTACGTTTTCATAAATATCGCGGTCAGGCAGAAGTTGAAAATCCTGGAATACAATTCCGAGGCGCCGTCTTAAGAAAGGGACCTGCTTGTCGGGAAGTGAAGAGACTTCATAGTCAGCAACCCGAACAATGCCTTTATCCGGAATAACGTCTCTGTAGAGAAGTTTCAGGAACGAACTTTTACCCGCACCGGTCTTACCGATCAGGTAGCAAAATTCTCCCACATCAAGCGAGAAATTAACGCTGTCGAGAACAGTGGTTCCGTTGTAGGCTACAGTAACGTTGTTGAGATCAATTACGCTGTTTTCAGTCATCTTAGCACCATGGTGATTCTCAGGCTTCGTTTATGGGCGGGCTTCAGCTCGAAACCGTCGTAGGCTTTCAGAAGCTGAAAAGGGGATTCTCTGACAATGGGATGAATTTCGTTCATTGTGTAAATTTTCTGATGATGTTCTTCACGGAATTGTTTGGCAGTTCCGGGTGAAAGCAGATCTTTCTGAGTGATATCAAAAATGTTTGTGTGAATTCGATTTTCATCATCGTACCTGCTGGTTCTATAGTAGCTGAAGATGTCGTCTATCGTGTCCTGTTCGTCGTTAAGATACCGTATCGCCTTACGGGAATTACGGGGAGTTGTGAAGTCGTAGACAAATATCCCGTTCGGTTTCAGAACGTTATACACCTGTTCGTGAAGTGTTTTAATATCTTCTTTGCTGTGCAGGTAGTTCAGGCTGTCGAACACCATATAAACGGCGTCAAACTTCTTCTCGAGGTTGATATTGAGAAAGTTGAGCGTTTGGAACTTTACGTTTGATTCCGCTTTGGCGCCTTTTTCCCTGGCTTTTTTAATCATTTCGGGTGATAGATCGGTGGCTGTGACATTGTAGTAGCCAAGCTCCTCCATTGAAAGTGCCATGGTACCGGTGCCGCAAGCCAGCTCCAGGATATCGCGCGCTTCATGGTGGTGCCTCATGATGATCTCGTCGATATAATCGGACCAGGCCTCATAATCCACATCGTGCATAACTGCATCGTAAATTTCGGCAAGCACCGAGTACTCTCTGCTGAGTTCTGTATGTGTATTAATTTCTTTCAATTACTGTTTCTGATAATCTGATTTGTTTCTGTTTTTCGCCAGGTTAACTGCAAGCTGGTATGCTGAATCGAATGATCCGTGATCTGCACTGTTCTTACCCGCAATATCAAATGCCGTTCCATGATCCGGAGAAGTTCTGATAATAGGGAGTCCGGCTGTGAAATTTACCCCTTTCCCAAAAGTTAATGCTTTGAACGGAATCAGGCCCTGATCGTGATACGTGGCAAAAACGGCATCAAAGACGGTATGCAACTGTTTGCCAAAAAAACCATCTGCCGCGTAAGGTCCGCTCAGGTTCAGCCCGTCCCGGTTCAGCTCTTTGATCACAGGCTGAATGATCTCAATCTCTTCACCGCCAATAACGCCGCCGTCTCCGCCGTGCGGATTTAGACCAAGAACAGCAATTTTCGGGCTTTTGATGCCGAAATCCCTGAGCAGAGAATCGTGCAGAAGACGCAGATTTATTTTTAGCTTACCCGGTGTTATGGAGGTTGCCACATCTCTGAGAGGAATGTGGATGGTAGCAAGTGCAACCCGAAAGCCGCCGCTTACAAGCATCATCAAAACGTGGTCGGTTGCGGTTTTTTCTGCAAGAAATTCAGTATGCCCCGGGACAGTGTATCCCGCAAGGGAAATTGCCTCTTTGGATATCGGGGCGGTAACCAGTGCGTCCGTTTCACCGTTTTTGCACGCTTCTATACCTGCTGCCACAGACTCCATAGCGGCTCGACCGCAAACCGCATTAAGTTTTCCGGGTTCCAGGTCTTTTTCGGAAAACGGTGTGCAGTTTAAAATGTTGATTTTTCCCGGTTCTGCATCCCGGGCCCGGCTTACAATATTGAAATCCGGATCAGCAGAAATCGTTTTGGCGTAGAATCGAAAAACCGATTCATTGCCGAAAATGAGAGGGGTGGAGTTATGCGTGTCGTTTTCTAATAGTGATTTAAGAATGATTTCCGGGCCAATTCCGTCGGGATCGCCCATGCTTATTGCGATAGTTGAATTCATCTGCTTAAAATAGGGAACTCACCTTTGTCAACAAACTCATTGTCGTTCTGAAATGAGGCGGAAATCTCCGAACCCGGTTGTAGCTTCAAATACGAGCGTTCTGCCCGGATACTCCCAAACTTCTCTTGTAGGCTGGTCGGTAGGAAAGCGCCGCTCTATATTGTTTGGTTCTCCATATAGAATGTAGGCTTTCCCGCGGTCTGAATCATATCCCGGCGTTTGAAGCGAGGAGAAGTTTCTGAAGGCGTAATCAATCCGTTCGTAGTACTCGGTCATGAGTTCATTAAATTCCGTATCCGGAGTGGGATCCCGCTCTTCCCAGAACTCCCTGAATTTTCGTTCTTTTTCAGCCGATGACCCTCTTTGCATTTGTCTGAGTTTATCATCGTCCACTATAAACCGAAGCATATTTATGGCCACATCGATGTTCAGAAGGCTGACGGGCATATCAAGCCAGCGCGAGTTTACTACACGCTGACCAATTACTTTATCGTTGCTGTCTTTTATCTGAAGCCGGTAACGGGCGTTTGGGAATTCGGAGTTGGGTACGGTTACGGATCCGAACCGGATTCCGTTTTCATTCTCATTCATTGAAAGGGCTACACCTGAACCGGATTTGTTGATTTCAAAATCAGATGCCCTGAATATCTGGTCGGCATCGATAGTGCTCTCAAAAGTTTGTGATGATTCGGCTTGATCGGATGTGCCGCTGCGCATTCTGTGTACGGTCAGCTTATACTGCTCATTTTCGGGTGCATCCGGCAAAATTACCAGGAGATCAAAATCAGATCCATAGAGTACGTTTTCACCATAATTCAGAAATCGGCCCGATATTCCCTCTTCGTTTTGCTGAAATTCGCTGAGCAGTATGATGCCCGCATTCGCAAGTGTATCGTACTGTGGAATATTGATGTTGCGGCGTGTTGACGACTGTTCACGGGTTGACTGGGCTCTTCTAAGCTGAAGCTCATAATTGTAGGCGCCCGGCTCAAGCTCTGTGTTTATAAATCCCTGAACGTGCTGCAGACGGGACCGGGTTTCATCAAATGTTTGAACGTAAATAGAGTCCTGGAAGCTGCCTCTGAAAACCGGGCGTCCCGAGGGTGTGCTTCGCCGTGATGGACGGTGCGTTCCCTCAAAAATTTCGAGTCCCATATGCACTGGGGCAAAATATTCTGCACCTTCAGGAGCATGCCTGTCGGACGACCGTACTCTCAGGAAAGGGATCAGATCGTAGTCGAGCCTGAACATCACGCTCACGGTGGCGGGGCCATCCTGATTGGGGAGTACCACGTGCGTAATGTAGGAGCTTGGCTGATCAGATCGCTGAAGAAGTGATTCGTATGTGGTGCCTGTACTTCTCTGTTGAGCACCTCTCTGCTGGGCATCAGCCATAACGGGAGCGAACATGAACAGAGCAAGAAAAGCCGGGATAAGATATTTCATTTTATATCAGGTTGTTAATCAGTAGTTTTTTGATCTTTCGAAAAGCTTCTATTTACGTATCTTCAAACGTCATCAAAACAGATGGTATTATCTAAAGAATTATAAATTAAGTATAAATCAGCAGAAATGAGTGAAACCTGGCAAAGCAGTTTGATTCAGACACTTCGCGATACTGAAGATGAGATTAAGCAGGGCGGTGGTGTAAAACGGATTGAAAAGGAACACAAAAAAGGGAAGATGACGGCGCGTGAGCGAATCGACTTTTTGATCGATGAGGACACTGCGTTTGATGAAATTGGCCTCTGGGCAGCTTACGAGATGTATGAAGAGGAGGGCGGATGCCCGTCGGCAGGAGTGGTTACCGGCATAGGCACGGTTCAGGGCCGGCGCTGCATGCTTATTGCAAACGATGCCACGGTGAAGGCCGGTGCCTGGTTTCCGATGACGGCAAAAAAGAATTTACGCGCGCAGGAGATCGCCATAGAGAATCACCTGCCACTTGTTTACCTGGTAGATTCAGCCGGTGTCTACCTGCCCATGCAGGATGAGATTTTTCCCGATAAAGAACATTTCGGACGGATATTCAGGAATAATGCCGTTATCAGCGCAAAAGGAATTCCGCAGATTGCCGCTATTATGGGAAGCTGCGTAGCAGGCGGTGCGTACCTTCCAATCATGAGTGATGAAGCTCTGATTGTGGACGGTACTGGAAGCGTTTTTCTGGCCGGCAGCTACCTGGTGAAAGCCGCAATCGGGGAGGAGATAGATAATGAAACCCTGGGCGGTGCATCTACTCATACAGAGATCAGCGGCGTTACGGACTACAAGATGAAGGATGATACAGAATGCCTGCAGACGATCCGGCGGCTGGTAAAAAATCTCGGTCCCAGGGATAAAGCGGGATTTACGCGCCACGATCCCATTGAACCGGAGATCGATGCAGAGAAGATGGTCGAAGAGTTTCCAAAAGACCGTAACCGGCCCTATGATGTAATGAATGTGATAAAAGGGCTGGTGGATGGCGAAACGTTTGTAGAGTACAAAAAAGGGTACGGACAGACACTTGTAACCGGATATGCCCGTATTGATGGCTGGAGCGTGGGAATTGTAGCCAACCAGCGCAAAGTAGTGAAGAGCAAGCAGGGCGAAATGCAGATTGGCGGAGTGATCTACTCCGACAGCGCCGATAAAGCAGCCCGGTTTATCATGAACTGCAATCAGAAAAAAATACCGATCATCTTTCTGCAGGACGTCACAGGCTTTATGATTGGCAAACGGAGCGAGCATGGAGGCATCATTAAAGATGGCGCGAAAATGGTGAACGCAGTAGCAAATTCAACGGTCCCCAAAATTACCATTATCATGGGGAACAGCTATGGAGCCGGCAACTACGCAATGTGCGGCAAAGCGTATGACCCAAGATTTATCTATGCGTGGCCGACTGCACAGATTGCGGTCATGGGTGGAACACAGGCGGCAAAGGTACTCACGCAGATCAAAGTTTCGTCTCTTGAAAAGAGGGGCAAAAAAATCACCGATGAGGAGCGCAATGAGATCCTGGAAAGTATAAAAGACAGCTACGATCGCCAGACCGATGTACGCTATGCGGCAGCACGACTTTGGGTGGATGGCATCATTGATCCGTCTGAAACAAGGATGAAGATTTCGCGTGCGATAACAGACGCCAATCACAATCCAACGATCGAAGACTTTAAGACAGGTGTAATGCAGGTATAATGAGTTGTGGTGAAGACGTATATGCATTGAATTTTCAAATTTAAAACAACAGGTTAACGTGAAAGAAAAAATAAGAATAGCATCAGGGCAGGGTTTTTGGGGAGATTTACCGGAAGCTCCGATTAACCAGGTTAAGAAAGGCCAGATCGATTATTTGGTAATGGACTATCTTGCTGAGGTTACAATGTCGATCATGCAGAAGCAGCGAATGCGGAACGAGAAGTTTGGGTACGCACGCGATTTTGTGGACGTAGTCGGCGCAACGTTTCGAGAGATTAAAGAGGAAGGGGTGAAGGTGATTTCAAACGCTGGTGGCGTAAACCCGCGGGCGTGCAAAGACGCCATTCTGGAGCTCGCTAAAGAGATGGGCTATAAAGGTATTAAGATCGCCGTGGTGGATGGAGATGACATCCTTCCGGAGCTGGATCAGCTTATTGCGGATGGTCATTCGCTCAACAATATGGAGACAGGCGAGCCGATCTCAACGGTCAAAGATGAGCTGCTCAGTGCAAATATCTATTTTGGAGCAGCCCCAATAGTAAAGGCCCTTGAAAGCGGGGCGGATATTATCATCACCGGTCGTGTAACCGATACAGGGCTTACCCTAGCACCGATGATCTATGAGTTTGGATGGGATCCGGCAGATTATGATAAGATGTCGGCCGGAACCATTGCCGGACATATTATTGAGTGCGGCGGACAGGTATCAGGCGGAAACTTTACCGACTGGGAGACCGTGGACGATCTCGTAAATATTGGCTTCCCGATTATCGAAGCGCTGCCCGACGGATCGTTCTTTGTTACCAAGCATGAGGGAACCGGCGGATTGGTATCTGAAATGACCGTCAAAGAGCAGCTGATGTATGAGATTGGAAACCCCGCAGAGTACATAACCCCCGACTGTATCGCCGATTTCACTACGGTGCACCTTGAGCAGCAGGGAGAAAACCGGGTGAGGGTTTTTGGAATAAAGGGTAAAGAAGCCACCCCAACCTTTAAAGTATCGGCAAGCCATATCGACGGATTTAAGCTCTCCTCAACTCTTGTATACTGCTGGCCTGACGCTGCAAAAAAAGCACAAAAGGCGGCAGAGATCCTGTTTAAAAGGGCAGAAGATTTAGGCATTGAGTTCATAGACACAAATACGGAGCTGGTGGGTCTGAACGCCTGTAATGAAAATCCTGCGGAGCTAAACACAAATTTAGATGATCTGAATGAAGTGCAGCTTCGAATAGCGGTTCACGGACGCTCAAAGGATCAGCTAAACCGTTTTGGAAAAGAGGTAGCGCCGCTCATTTTAACGGGGCCGAGCGGAGTTACAGGTTTTGCCGGCGGACGCCCAAAAGCAAGCGAGGTTGTAGCCTACTGGCCTGCTCTGCTGGATAAGAAAGCAGCCACGCCTGTTGTTACGGTCTACGAGAGCTGAACGAACATTACCCGGATTACTGACCAGGCTCATGTCTGCATACATGGCGAAATTGAGTCGGGTTAGTTCCTGTGAAGTCCCCCGGCGGCACCCTAAAGGTGCCGGATCGACCGGTGGCAGATCAAAAAATCTGTCACCGCTCTTCTCTTTTTTAAAAATAAAGAAGGTGCGCTTGTTTTTAGGCGCAACAGATTTTAACTAAAAAGGTTAAGCAGTAAAAGCTTCATTTCGTTACCTTTCGGAAAATTAATTCAAGAATTACAGCACAACTACTGATATATGATTATTGGAATAATTGGCGCAGGCATCGCCGGACTGACCGCCGGCCGCCATCTTGCTCAAGCTGGCCACGAAGTTACCATTATTGAAAAAAGCCGAGGTTTTGGCGGCCGAATGGCTACAAGATATGTAGGAAAAAACAGGGAGACGAAGCTGGACCACGGCCTCTCTTATTTTACGCCGGTGTCGGGTGCGTTTAAAAAGTTTACGCTTGAACTTATGGAGAACGGCCTTGTGAGGCGCTGGGGTGATGAGATTGGCCTTTTTGATGGCGTCAATTTTTATCCCAAAAATCCCTATCCATCAAATAACGCCTCGTTTGCTGCAACAGACGGCATGAACACAATTGGTAAATATCTCAGCCGCTGGGTGGATGTAAAAACTGAATTGAAGGCCGGGGGACTGACCTACATCGGATCTCATCGAAGTAAAAAGCGCTCATGGATGATCAACTTGACCGGAGGAAGTACATTTGAGGCAGACGCCGTTATTATTGCAACTCCTGCTCCACAGGCGTACGGCATTCTGCAAACGACTATTGATGAAACAAATATACTGAAGCTGGTCAGGGAGATCGACGAAGTTCACTACAATCCCTCTTACACGCTGATGGCCGGCTATGGCAATCGTGAACTTCCGGAATGGGAGGGCGTGATTTGTAAAAACAGCGCTCTGGAATTTATCTCAAATGAAGCGACTAAAAAGAGTCACGATCAGGAGTGCTCATTTGTAGTAAAAACGACTCCCGAGTTTACCAGGTCATTACGCGACAAAGAGAGTGATATTATCACAAGAGAAATTCTTGATAAACTGTCGTCCATTATCGGAGGCTGGGCTATGGCGCCGCAGTGGAGCCAGCATCATTTCTGGCGATACAGCAGGGCCACCAAGGTTTTGGACAGACCTTACCTGGAACTTGAGCTGGACGATGCTCCACTCGCCTTAATTGGAGATTACTTCAGAGGGAACGGTGTTGATGAAGCCTACTGCTCAGGATTACAGCTGTCGGAAGATTGGTCTGAAAAATATGGTGCCTGAATATCAGGAATGAAAATCCTGACCAATAAGTTTTAGATACCATTTTAATTGACAAATACCCGTGGAAGCACTACATAAACTGAACGCCTACATAAAAAAGTACAAGGGGAAGTTTATTCTCGGCGCACTTTTTTTGACTGGCGCTAATTTTTTCCTGATCTGGATACCTGTTCTGATTCGCCAGACCATGGATGAGGTAGAGATGCTTGGCGAAGAGTATGAGGGCGCATATTCATCCATTTTTGATATTCTTTTCTCAAGTGAGGCAGGAGAAATTCTGGCCTACAACTCACTGCTTTTGATAGGAACCGTGATGCTGTACGGTATATTGCTGTTTGCCACCCGGCAGACACTCATTGTAGGGTCGCGCCATGTAGAATTTGATATTCGAAACAAGGTGATGGGAAAGCTGCTGACGCTGCCTCAGAGGTACTTTGAATCAAATAAGTCAGGAGAAGTTTACGTAAGAGCAACCGAAGATATCTCAAGAGTCAGAGAATATTTTGGTCCGGTTGTGATGTATACGATCAATACCATTACCCGTGCCGGTTTTATCATTACAATGATGATAATCGTGAATCCCGACCTGACGCTGTGGGCCCTTCTGCCGCTTCCGTTTTTATCAGCTTTTGCATACTGGGTCAGCGGCTACATCAATAAGTATCAAATAATTATACAGGAAAGATACTCAGATATTGCCGGTGCGGCACAAGAGGCATTCAGCAGCATTCGTTTGATCAAAGCATTTAACAGGGAAGAGTACAAACAGAAATTATTTGATAAAGAGAGTGATCGATACAGAAACCAGAAGCTTAAACTCGATTTGGTTGAATCCCTCTTTCATCCGGCACTCAACCTGATGATCGGCGCCTCTGTAATCATCGTGATTTGGCAGGGCGGCCTGATGGTGATAGACGGATTGATAACTGTGGGTAATATTGCCGAGTTTATCATTTATGTAGCCTACCTCACCTGGCCGGTAGCCTCACTCGGCTACACGGTTAACACGTTTCAAAAGTCCCTTGCCTCATGGGAGCGCGTGGATAAGGTGTTGACAGAGCCCGTGCATATTGGTGACAGAGCTGATGAAAAGGGCCTGGATCGACACGTTGATGGGGATATTACATTTGAAAACGTCTCATTTTCTTACCCCGGCGCGGATGAAGTTGCGGTTCGAAATCTGACATTTAATATTAAAAAAGGCAGTACTGTAGCATTTGTGGGGAGAACCGGATCTGGCAAAACAACGCTTGTAAATCTTATACCCCGGCTTTTTGATGCCACTGAAGGAGTGGTTAAAGTGGATGGGACAGACGTAAAAAAATGGTCGGCCTCTGCGCTCAGACGCGGAATTGGATACGTTCCGCAGGAGACCTTTCTCTTTTCAACTACCGTGAAAGAGAATATCGCGTTCGGTGTTGACGATGCATCAATGAAACAAATTGAGGATGCCGCAGAAAAAGCAAATGTATTGCAAAATATTTTGGAATTTGAGAAAAAATTCGAGACAATGGTAGGTGAAAGAGGAATAACCCTTTCGGGTGGTCAAAAACAACGAACTGCAATTGCCCGGGCTCTTATAAAAAATCCATCTATCATCATACTTGATGATTCTCTAAGTGCCGTAGATACCAAAACGGAAGATGCTATACTAAGCCATCTTCGCGAGGATCCATCTGAACGAACCACCATCATGATTTCGCACCGAATATCTACGGTTAAAAACGCCGATATAATTTTTTACCTTGAGGATGGTTCTATCATAGAACAGGGTTCTCACGATCAGCTGCTGACGAAAGAAGGACGTTATGCACGCATGTATCAAAAACAACTACTGGAACAAGAATTAGCTCAAATATAAACTAAACAAACATGGGCCCTCCTGCTTGAACGGCAGGACCCCTGAACACTACGGGAGATAACAATATGATCATAGTACCTTTAGGAGTTGCATCAGCCACCCCAACAGCCACCCGCCATCTTTCATCAGTAGCCCTATGGCGCGAAGGTGATGTTCACCTTTTCGATTGCGGTGAAAATGCACAGATGCGGATGCTTCAGGCCGGGCTCAAGCGCTCAAAAATTGAAAATATATTTATATCGCACTACGATGTAGATCACTACGCTGGCCTTCTCGGTTTGCTGGCAACACTGCAGCTTCAGCGGCGCGATAAACCGATAACTCTTGTTGGCCCCGAAGGTCTTCAGGAGTTTGTTGAATTCAACTTTAAGTTCGCTAACATCGATCTCAATTTTGAAATTAAATACGTTGAAGTATCCGAAGATATTGAATCTGAACGGGTAGTAGACGCTGAAGAATATTATGTAGAAGCACGGCCGCTTAACCACACCTCTTTTTGCCTTGGATACCGATTTCAGGAAAAAGATAAACCGGGCAAAGTAGACGCAGAAAAAGCTGAAAAACTTGGTATTACCGAAGATGAGCAGTACAAAGCTCTCAAAGCCGGAGAAGATGTCATCCTTGAGGACGGCACAGAAATTAAATCGTACGACGTTGTGGGCCACCCACGTCCGGGCGACAGCTTTGCATACATAACGGACACAAAATATTGTCCGAATGCTGTTAAGCTGGCGATGAATACGAATATTCTTTACCACGAGGCTACATTCAGCTCGAGTCTTGCAGATAAAGCTGCCGAAACCGGCCATTCAACTTCTGAGGATGCCGCACGTGTGGCGAATGAGTCGCAAACCAAGCTTCTTGTGATTTCACACTTTTCAGCCCGTTACACCAATCCGTTTGTGCTGCTTCGCGAGGCGAGGGAGAAGTTTTTCCCTGCATGGCTGGCTACCGAACTCCGGCCTATCTTTACCGATCCGGCCAAAGAGAAAGGAATCGTTCAGGCTAAAGTATACCTGAAAGAGATTGATCCTAACAAGAGCAGCAGTAGCAGCAGCAAGACTGGTGGTAAAGGACGGTCTGACAGCAAAAAGAAGTTCAGAAAACGTAAGAAGATCGATAAAAGCGGAAGTACATCCGGTCGAAAGCGTCGGAGTAAGAGCTCTTCCTCCGACTCAAGTTCACGTAAATCAGGCGGAAGCAGCCGAAGATCCGATTCTGGAAATGAATCGAACGAACGCAAGCCAAAACCGATTACTCCACGTACTCCATTTGATGATTTCGATCGATTTTAAACTTAAATTTACTTGAGTTCTAAAAATTCCTCTAAAGCCGTCGATTCAGATCTGATTCGACGGCTTTATTACTTTTTTAAGCCCTACAAATGGTGGGGCATATTGGCTATTGTGCTCACCCTCTCGGCAGCATTTTTGGGAACGGTGCGGCCAAAACTGACCCAGCTTGCCGTCGATGATTATATTGCCGTTGGCGATATACCGGGCCTGATGTGGATTATCCTGCTGCTTGTGTTAGCCCT
>CAZKIZ010000058.1:0-9854 GCA_964552935.1 uncultured Rhodohalobacter sp.
CCAAAATCGATCGTCCGTGTCTTATACCCTGCCGGCACCGCCCGGATCTTCCCATTCTCTCTGACCGCCCCGCCATTTCCAAGATTCTCAGCCATCGTTTGGGCCGTTCCATGTGAGACCCCTCCACCCAATCCCATGAAGGCCAGCTCGAGCTGATCAGCATCAGGAAGCTGCTTCTTCAAGTAAAGTGCCAGGCAGTCCGTTGGAACCACATCGAACCCGGCTCCGGGCATTGCCATGATCTTCGCTTCAGCAATTTCCGCACTTCTGGCTTTGATCCCTTCAAACACCCCGATTTCACCGGTGATATCGAGATAGTGGCAGCGATTACGGATACATGCGTCTAACATCTCTTCCCAGGTGTAGATAAACGGACCTGCGCAGTGGATCACGAGATTAGCATCATTCAACAGGTTATCCATTCGCAGCGGATCAGAGAGCTCCGCAGTCATATAAGCCACCCCAAGTTCATCCGCCTGCTGTTTTAGCTTCTCCTCATCCCGGCCGGATAGAACAATATTGCTGTTCACGCCGGCTGCACGTTCAGCAATCAGCCTGCCGGTGTAGCCGTAGCTTCCGTAGATTACCCATTTTTGCAGGTCGCGAGTTTGCGTATTCAAAGATTCGTTATTGATTTTAAATATATATGCATGCATAAGATACACCACGTACCAACAAAAAGTATTGATACGTGGATTTTATGATTTGCAATCAGAATCGCAGAGTGACTTCAGCAAAGAATCTGCGTCCCGGTTCAGGCAAATAAGAGCCTGTTGGGTTCACGCCGGGATTGAACTGCCGGTTCAAGTGTTCATAATAATCTTCATCAAACAGATTACGTACGCCTGCTGACACTGTTATCCCAGTTGTTACAGATGAACTTAGTGTGGCGTCTGCCAGCCAGAATCCGGGCGTTCTGTTTTCACCGAACGATTCATCGTACCTGTTTTGAGGCAGCACTCTGCGTATGCTCACATCGGGGTTAATCCGATCCCGGAGTAATGATCCGCCAATATTCAGCGTGGATTCGAACGGAGGAATTTCTGCCACTGCCGTATTCGTATCGGTATATTCGGCCCGTGTATAGGAGCTGTTTAAGCTAATATACCAGCTGGCAGGCAGGCTGTAGTTTACACCGAGTTCAAACCCCGTAAATAAAGCATCTCCCCGATTTTGAAACTCACGTACTCCGGGCGCCCCCATTCCTACCGGTTCCAAATCAGGATTTATGACTGCAGAAATATAGTTAGTCATAAAAGATACAAACAGTGTGGTTTCGATGTTGAAATCACCAATAGCTGTACTCAACACCAAATCGGCCTGGTTGTTCGCCTCTGCTTCCAAAACCGGGTTACCGGCATATTCATAACTGTCGCGGCCGATGGTAAGGAAGTTGATATAACGCTCCGTTACATCCGGACTCCGTACGCCCCGCCCAAGGTAAAGACCTGCCGTTGTGCTTCGGGAGAGCTGACGCGTAAGTCCGGCACTGATACTGAAATTTAAATGTTCCGATTTCACCTCGCCATTTTCAAATCGCGGAGCAGGATCACCGGCATCAGAGCTGTTATAGTCCAACCGTGTACCGGCTGAAAATGTCCAGTCACCAAAGAAATGCTCAACCCCGGAATAAAGACCGGCATTAAATACGGTGGCGTCCTGCCACAGATTATAGGTCATGCTGCTTCCTGCACGCGGCCCCATTTTAAAATCCACAAATCGGGTTCCCTTCACATCAAGCTGATCAAAGCCTGCCGTCAGCGTGTACGATCCAGAGCTAAAAAGTGACTTCTGTTTGGCGTGAATACCGAACGTTTCAGTTTCAGCCAGGGCTACCGCGTTCCGCATTTGAAAAGACTCACGATTTCTATTGTTCATTTCGTGATCTACAAGACTCCAGTATCCGTTTATCGCAAAAGAGGAAATATTATCTCTTTGCGATGGCTGCCATTCGTAGCCGGCTTTGAACTTATAGGTGTCATCCATTGCCATATCCATCCCAAGAGCCGGAAAATCGGCATTCCGTATAAAAGATTGCGACCAGCCAGCGGTTATACGATGATTCGGCAGAACGTACACTCCACCTTCCAGACCAAAATCGTAGGATTCAAAGCCTGATGAGACCACAAGACCACTTCCGGCCGTATAATCATCGGTAGATGAAATACCGCCGCTAAGGAGAAAATCCCAGTTCACAGTACCGCCTTGTATTCGGGCGTCTGTTTTTTGGTGGCCAGTATTACTTTCAATTCCAGCCCGCAAATCTCCATTTACACCAAAATCGATATATTCCGGGGATTTATGGCTGATGAAGTTTACCGTTCCGCCAAAAGAAGGGCCATATTGCAGGGCATGAGGGCCACGATGAATTTCAACCCGTTCTATATCGCTGAGACGAATGTGTGAAGTAGGTGGATCCATTCGGTTTGGGCATGCGGCTGCAGTGGCAGTAAGTCCGTCCAGGCGAACATTTAAGCGGCTTCCGCTCAAACCGCGCAGGACAGGATCAATACCAAACCCTCCTCTTCGTATGCCTGATGCATTTCCTGCTTCTCTTAAAAACTGTCCTGAATCAATCGGCAGAAATGCGGCTTTATCGGTCCCCATCAGATCCGACGGGGAGCTCATAACCCTGTGGGAGAGAACCGTGACAGGACTCATCATTTCACGTGTTGGAGTGATTGAAAACCGAAAGGTCTCCCCGGAATGAATTTGACTGACCGGTATGATTTCCGTGACCGGACGATACCCGATATGAGTGACCCGAATAGTTACTGTCTCAGCTTCCGTCTCAATATTTATAGCAAATCGCCCTTCTATATCTGTCACAGTCATAATATCCGAGTTATGAATGCGAACGTATGCACCGAATATCGGTTCATTCGTATCTGAAGAGATAATGGTTCCCGTTAATACAGTTTGGTTGTTATCAAATACACTGTTATTGCTCATTGCAGCAACTGTGCCTGCATATACATGCAGACCTATCGCCACAACGATAAATTTTATAATAGACATAATTTATCCTATTGTAGTTTGGTTAAAGTGGAAATCTGCAGATTGAACCATGCTGCAGCATGTTAGGAAAGGATAATTATGCCCGTGGAGGGTGGAAGATTTCTCGATTGATATGAACGGGTTCTTCTGCCCGGTACTCTCTGAAAAATGTCTGCTCTACCTCTTTTACTGAATATGCAAGTGTGGCCAGAAGTGCAGTTTTATCCAGCGTATTGAAGAATATATTTACTTGATTGATTGGTGAGGAATTGCAGCCGCAATAGCTCATAGAACTCTCTGGTTGTGATGTGCTGCAATGCATTGCTTTATCTCCTCCTTCAGCATGCTCGCTATCACCCATGTTTGTACTGCAGTGTACGGTTTCGGAATCGTTGCCATGGGAACAGTTCATGCAGGCACAAAGGTGCGCCGCTTTTTCACTATCCGTCAGCAAGGTGTAGCCCATAAGGGTAACTTTGCTAACCTCCGTCATAGATAGAAGCAGCGTAAACATAACGAATATGGAGGTGATGGCTCGATTCATTTAGCCTTATTGGCATGAAATTGAAATCAATAAGGTATCATAAGCAGAAATTGAGAATTATGTATGAATTTCAAACGTTTACTCAGCCTATTCCTGCCACTTTACTCCACGAATACCTATTTGCTGAAAACGAATAATTTCGCAAAATGTGCCGCCACAAATTTCCGGGTCAGGCATACTCCTCAACAGCCACCTGGTAGGCATGGAGTGGATTATCGTGATCCCCTTCATACGCTTTGTTGTACTTTTCCACCTCTTTTAGAATCTGTTCTACAGTCTCTTCATTCTGAAACGAAAAAAACAGAATAGAGTAGATTCCCTGGTTTTCCTGTGAAAACCAGGTTCTGATATCCGGCTTGTGCTTTTCCGTTCTAAAGCCGTACATCTCGGTTTCGCTGTACACAGGCACATTATTATGGGTCATCATCTTCCGGACTTCATCCGCAAATTCTGCAATACTAAGAATAATTAAGAGTTTCATATCGATTGGTTTAATATTGTTTCAGTTCACCGGCCGGGTGAATATTTACTGTGTTCTCCCGACGGTCTAATTTTTGTTGATCACTTTGTCATCACCAAATTTGTTTTTTACCATAAAGTAGATGAGTGGAACCGTGATGAGCGTCAGTGCGGTGGAGGCAATAGCCCCGCCCATCAGCGATATTGCCAAGCCCTGGAAAATGGGGTCGAACAAAATGACAATTGCCCCGATCACAACGGTTCCGGCCGTCAGCAGAATCGGCATGGTTCGTACTGCTCCCGCTTCAACTACGGCATCCTGAAGCGTGTTACCATCATTTAAACTGATTTGAATAAAATCGATCAGCAGCACAGAATTGCGGACCATAATTCCGGCAAGTGCAATCAGCCCGATCATAGAGGTAGCGGTGAAAAATGCGCCCACTATCCAGTGGCCAATCAGAATACCGATCAGCGACAGCGGGATAGCTATCATCATAATAATTGGCACTCCGAAATCCTGGAACCAACCCACAATTAAAATGTAGATGATCAGCAGTACTACCGCAAAGGCGATTCCAAGATCTCTGAATACCTCAAGCGTAATTTGCCATTCCCCGTCCCACTTTACCGTGAAGTTCTCGCTATCAAATGGCTGTCCGACATACTGTTGATTCATGCTGTAGCCTGCAGGAATTGTAAGGTTATCGATCTCATTTCCGGCATCAAGTATTGCGTAAACGGGGCTTTCAATTTCCCCTGCCACCTCTGCGGTTACATATACCACACGCCGCTGGTTCTTTCTGTGGATACTTTTCTCAAGAGTGACCTGCCGCAGATCAATCAGGTCGATAATAGGTATCATTGCGCCGGACTGAGACTGCACGTGAAGTCCGCCTAACTGAACAGCTCCGGCACGTTCTCCTTCATCCAGTTTCATTATCAGCGGTATAGGAGATGCTTCCCGTTCATCATAAAGGGAGGTTACCTGATGCTGGCCCAAAATCATCCCGAGCGATTCCGACACCTGATTTGGCATAACTCCTGCAAGGCCTGCTTTTTGTCGCTGAACGGTAAACCTATATTTTTTCTGTTCACTTTCCACCATCCAGTCTGTATCTACAATACCCGGCGTATCTTCAAAAATGGTCCGGATATCCGCCGCAACGGCACGCTGCATCTCTAAGTCCGGGCCGTAAATCTCAGCCACAAGTGTAGAGAGAACCGGCGGTCCGGGCGGCACTTCCACTACTTTTACGTTAGCGTTATATTTTTCGCCCACCTTTTGCACCAGCGGCCGTATCCGCTTGGCAATAGCGTGGCTTTGATCAGATCGCAGGCTTTTATCCACCAGGTTTACCTGGATATCAGCCACATGTGGCATCTGTCTCAGATCGTAACTCCGCACAAGGCCATTAAAATTGATTGGCGCATTCGTGCCGCTATATATTTGGTAATCGTACACTTCCGGAACGTCGAGCAGTGCAAGACCCACTTCCTGAGCAACCGCCTCGGTGCGCTCCAGGGTTGTTCCTTCAGGCATATCAATAATCAGCTGAACCTCGTTTTTATTATCAAAGGGGAGCATTTTCACTTCAACCCAGCGAACATAAAAAAGCAACAGAGTAGCTAATAATACAACGGTTGTACCAAGTAAGAAGCTCCATCGTTTCCATGTGCTTTCCATTAGCGGACGCATAGTTTTTTCGTACACTTTGTAAACAATAGTATCTTCGAGCTTATATGCTTTCGAGCCGGATCCTGACTGAACCCTGGCCGCACGCAATAAGCGGTATCCAAGCCATGGAGTTACAATCAACGATATGATCAGCGAAATGATCATCGCTACGGTTGCTCCTATTGCAATAGGACTCATGTACGGGCCCATCAAACCAGAAACAAATGCCATTGGAATTACAGCGGCAATGACGGTAAAGGTTGCCAGTATTGTTGGATTTCCCACTTCGTTAATCGCATAGATAGCGGCCTGTTTAAAAGGTAGTTTTCTCATCTTAAAGTGGCGGTGCATATTTTCAGCCACAATAATCGAATTGTCTACTACAATACCTGTTACGAATACCAGAGCAAACAGTGTGATACGGTTCAGCGTATAGTCGTACATGTAGTAGAAAAAGAGGGTCAGCGCAAATGTAATCGGCACTGAGATAAAGACCACAAGAGCACCTCTCCATCCCATTGCCAGGAACACAACAAATGTAACAGCAAGCACAGCAACTAAAAGATGAATCATCAGTGTGGATACCTTTTCGGTAGCCGTTTCACCATAATTTCGGGTGGTTGTTACATTAATGTCTGATGAGATTAGAGAGCCCTTTAACTGACTTGTCATTCTATCGATGTTTTCGGCGATAGTCATCGCATCTGCACCCTGACGTTTCGCGACAGAAATAGTTACGGCCGGAAATGTACTTCCCGCCATCAGCCCGGTCTCTAAAGCATTCGCCGGTCCTACCGAGTAAGAGACATATTGGCTCGATTCTCCCGGGCCATCTCTGATCTCGGCAACATCGCGAAGTAATATGGCATCCCCCTGGCGTACGTCCAGCACAAGAGAGCCGACATCTTCAGCCGTTTCGAGGAAATTTCCGGTCTGAACCAAAAACTCCGTATCGCTCTGCGAAAAGCTACCCGATTTAAACTCGCTGTTAGCCGCCTGAATCGTTTGGGCGATTCGAAGCGGATCGATCGACACAGACGCCATTTTTGACTTGTTGAGAACCACCTCAACGGTTCGTGATCGTCCGCCATGAATCTTGGTTTCGGCAACATCGGTTATCGATTTAATTTCGTGATCCAGCTCCTGTGCCACACGCCGCAGCTCGTAATCGTCGTGGGTGTCGCTCCACAAGGTAAGCGTAACTATCGGCACATCATTTATAGACCGCGATTTGATTAGCGGCATGGTTACGGCGTCAGGTTTGGTGTCCATAAATTTCATAATTTCATTGTAGAGGCGTACCAAACTGCGCTCTACATCCTCCCCCACGTAAAACCTTGCAGAAACCATGGCCTGTTCAGGCATAGATGTGGAGTAGACATATTCCACTCCTGAGATGTTCGAGAGTATTTTTTCAAGAGGAATAGAAATTCTGTTTTCCACCTCTTGGGGCGATGCTCCGGGATAACCAACAAATATATCCGCCATCGGCACGTCGATCTGCGGCTCTTCCTCACTGGGCGTAAGCCAAACTCCATACGCACCAATTGCTAAAAAGGCGATCATCAAAAGCAGCGTCAGTTTCGAGTCGATGAACGCCTGCGCTATTTTACCTGCTAATCCTGTTTTCATTTTGTCCTGATATTCTATTCAAAAAAATGGTTGTTAGTGAAAATTACGTTTTCAATTCTCGCTCAGAAGCTGACCCTGCCGTATGGTTTGATCAGAAGAGTGCACGTATTTTTCACCCGGCTTAAGGCCTGATAAGATCTCCACAAACGACCCTGATGTTCGGCCGGTCCGTACCCATCGCAGCACGGCAAGATTATCATCACTCAACGTAAAAATTCCGGTAAGCTGACCACGTTCTATAAGTGCCGATTTGGGAATAAAGAGCCGGTCTTCATCAACTGAATGAATATTCATCTCCGCAAACATTCCGGTTCGAACTTGCGACATGAGCGATTCATCCATCAGACGGGCTTCTACAGCAAACTGACGGCTGGCACGATCACCGGCTCCACTTACAGCGTAGATCTCAGCTTCGGCCTGGAAAAGCCCTGCGGCGGAAACATCGATCGTTATTTTCATTCCCTCAGTTACGTGTTGGATAACCTGTTCAGGTATACTGGCTGTAAATTTAATCTGATCCGGATCAGCAACGGATATCAGCGGATGCCCGGGAGAGGCCATATCTCCGGTCTCTACAAATTTACGGCTTACAATTCCATCAAATGGGGCCCGTATTACCGTATAGCTTAACATCTCATTCACTTCGCGAAGACTGGCTTCGAGTGCATCCATATTCGCTTTGGCAATCTCATACATGGTTGAAATATCATCCAGCTCTTTTGATGTAGCACTCTCTTCGGCATACAGATTTTTTATCCTGTTGTAGTTTTTTTCTGTGTTTTCAAGATTAGCCTGTGCCTGAACCCTGTTTGCTTCGAGCTGCATCTTTTGCGCCCGTATTTGGTCGTCTTTAATACGAAGCAGCACATCATCTTTACCAACGCGATCGCCCACATTTACATGGGTTTGAGTTACCGTTCCCATAACAATGGTACTTAAGCTGGCCTGGTTTCTGCTTTCAACCAGGGCGGGATACACCTGCCCGATATCGCCCGTCCGCTCTTCGGCTTCAACTACGTCAACTGAAACTGGTGTCTGTTCGGGGAGAGATTCCTGGTCGGTTTGGCATCCTGATAGTAGAAGTGCGGCAGCCAGTAATACCGGAAGCAAACCCAGAATTGATTTTTGAGATGTCATTTTTAAGTCCGTCATTTTATCTATTCGTTCGTTCTGTTATAAGTTGGTTTCTAAAAGCAGATTGAGCGCTGCAATACTCATATTGTGTTTAAAGAGCGCCATTACATTCTGTAGTTTCGCCTCGGCTAATTTGGTTTCTGCCTCCAGCAAATCCGTTGTCTTCTCCATACCCTGAGCGTAACGGTTAGATCTGATTTTCACAGCTTCAGTTGATTGGCGGATCGATTCATCCGTCAGTTCGAGCTCCTTTTCCGCGTGCTCCAGTGCGCGAACGGCCCGGCGAACCCTGTTCTCCTGTTCAAACCGGTGGTTCTGCTGCATCGATTGAGCCTGACGCAGATCTGCCCTGGCTTCCATAGATTTCCCGGCTTTACTGAGGCCGGAAAAAATATTCCAGCGCAGGTTCGCCCCAATCATATAGGATGATGCACCAAAGCCTGCAATATCATTATCATTGTATTCGTAGCTGCCGAAGAGATTAATTTTTGGCAAGAAGCTGAAGTCTGAGGACTTCACCATTTGTTCAGCAGCCCGCACACGATAATCAATCGCACGCGTTTGGGCGTTGTTAACATCAATAGCCGGATCATTCTCTGTAAACCGGGGAGCAGGTTTCAGTTGAAGAGAATCGGATGGCACAATTACATTCGAACCGTCGAACCCCATCAGCAGTGCCAGATTCTCTTCAACCTCTGCTCGTTCGTTTTCAGTGTTCAACTTTCTGCTCTCCATCTCCAGCTCATACACTCTTGCAGCTAAATAGTCTTCTTTGCTGATCATTCCCTCATCCAAAAAATGTTGAGCCTGACGCCTGTGCTCGCTCGCCGTTTGAAGAGCAGATTCTATCACTTGCAGCTGTCTGTTGTACAGAACGAGGCTGAAATATTGTTTTTGAACCTGGTATCGGATATAATTTTTTGTGCCTTGTAGCTGTTCGTTCGACGAGTTGAGCTGATGCTTAAGGGCACTTCTTTGCGATATCATATCGGGGTTGAATAGCGGCTGCCGAATTTCGAACGCTGCGCTGTAATTTTCGTAAGATCCCGGATCATTCAATGATGCGGGAATAAAATCTTGCTCTGTTACGCTCTGCTGCTTCATTTTAAACCCAAAAACGTTCAGCGGATCGTTAGTTGAAACAGCGTTGTACTCAAACGATAGCTGCGGCAGAAAAACCGCACTCGTTTGCCGATATTGAGCTCTCGATTTATCAGCTTCATTCGCAGCCTGCTCGATATCAAAATTCTGTTCAAGCGCAATTTCCATTGCTTCTTCGAGGCTCAATACCAGCGACCGATTATCGGACGCCTGTCCCCGCAGCTGCACGGTGAGCAAGAGCAGCGGTACCAGCAGATAAAGTATTCGTGTATATGACTGTAATCGATTCATTTTCGATATTGCTTTTTA
>CAZKIZ010000058.1:9954-12227 GCA_964552935.1 uncultured Rhodohalobacter sp.
CTCTTTTGTTTACCCTTCAGAATGAAAAGGTGTGTAATGCAGCCTGAAATATGAGCAGATACCGCATCGTTTTTGTGATCCCACTCATTCTGTCCTTTTAGACACTGCAAAAAAGGTTTACATACTCTCTACGGGAAGACCTTCCGCTTCCCAGTCCGGGAAACCTTTTTCCAGCCGGCTGGCGGTATACCCATTTTTATTCAGAAACTTTACTGCTTCATCCGCCATCAAACAGAGGGGTCCCCTGCAGTACGCTACAATCTCTTTCTCCATTAATAGCTCCTTCATTCGTTTCTGAAGATTTTTTTGCGGAAAGGACTTGGCATTTTTGATATGCCCGTTTTCAAACTCCTCCTCAGGCCGCACATCGATGACCAGAACATCGTTAGCATCCATTTTTTTAATCAGCTGCTCAGCCGTCATAGTTTCAAATTCATTGTTTTTCTTCCGATAGTCATCGAGCAATTTTGAGATCTCCGCATTTTGAGAGAACCCCAATTTTCGAAAACTGCACCACGCATTAAATACGTGCTGTGAAGCGAGCCTGTAGTAGATATATTTTCCCTGCCGGTCCGATTCTACCAGTTTCGCGTTACGAAGCACCTGCAGATGCTGTGAAGTATTGGCTACAGATAGCGTTGTGTTTTTTGAGATATAATCTACCGGTGCCGGCCCTTGCGCTAAAAGATCCAGTATTTCTAAACGGTGGGGATTCCCAAGTGCTTTGGTCATTCCAGCCATCTCATTATAGATCGCACTTTTAAATTCTCGTGGTTTCATTTGCATAATGGGTTAAAATTCAATCGTATGATACGGGAATCCCGGACAACATTCAATTAATCTATTGAATGTTTGAATAAAATAAAATCAATGCCTAATTAAACCATAGAAACCGGGAAGGATAGAAAAGGGCGTTCTAAAATTTTATCTCTGCAACTCTCTCAGGAACATGGTTCTAAAAACTCATGGATCAACTAAGAGTTTAAACGCCTTAGAAAGTTCACACGCCCGGCTGCATGAATAGTAATCTGTTTTGCAGAAAAAATGACTGGTACACAGGTCCTGAGAGAATTGAATATGTTACCAGCCGACGAGAGACATAGAAAGAGATTTGCTGCTAACAATAAAACCGACAGTATTCAACAATGAGAAATATTAGATAAGAGAGCTTACTTGATTTAAAGTCCCAAAAAACGGGACACTATCCAGATCCTGAATTCCAAATTCTGCGATTCAAAACCAATTCAGCCAGGTAGTTATGTTTGCTCCAAAATTGTCAGGTAGTTGAGCCGGCACTCATTTGCCGGACATACAGCTGTTCAGGTTCAGGTTCAGCTTTTAATGCAGACTGTTGATGAAGTACCGAGCGAAACCTGTTAGGTATCACTCGGCATTTGAGCGTGATATTGCATTTTTCAAAATCGGTCGATCAACAGGTGTGGTCAGGCGCCAAAGCATATCGCGTACCCGCCTGCTGTTACTTTACATACACCGTTTTTTTATTGATAAACTCATGTATCCCCTCGCGGCTGAGTTCACGTCCATATCCTGATTTTCCGGTTCCGCCAAACGGCAGACGCGGATCAGACTTCACCAGCTCATTGATAAAAAAGGCTCCGTCGGGCGCTCTGCTGATGTGACGGCGGGCTTTCTCCACATCACTGGTAAAGAGCGTTACGCCAAGGCCGTATTTAGAATTCGCTGCAAGTTCAAATGCTTCATCCACATCTTTTGCACGGATAATGGCGGCTACGGGGCCAAAGGTCTCCTCATCGAATGCAGGCATTCCCGGCTTCACTCCGCTCAAAACGGTGGGTTCGTGGAAAGCATTCTCCTGCTTGCCCCCGACCTCAATTTTCGCCCCTTTTTCGACTGATTTTTCAAGCTGTTTATGTAGCTCATCCGCAAGGTCTTTCCGCGCCAGCGGTCCAATTTCGGTGGAGTCATCCGTTGGCTCTCCTCTCTTGATGGACTTTACACCATCAACAAATGCGGGTAGAAATTTATCATATGCATCTCCTACAAGGATAAATCGTTTGGCAGCAATGCAGCTCTGACCGCTGTTCATCATTCGTGCAGTGATGCCTGTTTTTACAGCCTGCTCCATATCGGCATCTTCCAGCACGATAAAGGCGTTGTTTCCGCCCAGTTCCAGCACCGATTTTTTCAGGTATTTTCCGGCAAGCGCACCAACGGATTTCCCGGCTCGCTCACTGCCGGTCAGCGTTACTGCTTTCACGATATCGTTTGATATGATTTTTTCCGTTTTGTCG
>CAZKIZ010000059.1:0-12214 GCA_964552935.1 uncultured Rhodohalobacter sp.
CGACAGCGAACTGCTTCTTTTTCACAATTCGTCGCTGATGGCAAATCCGGTTCGGATTGAACTGAACGCAGAGGCGCTGGAGCGGAGCCAGGAGTTTGCGCTGGATCAGAATTATCCCAACCCGTTTAATACCCAAACCAGGATCGAATACGCTCTTACAGGCTCAGCCTACGTAAGGCTGGATATTTTTAACTCATCGGGCCAGCTCATTGAAACGCTGGTTGATGGTGAGCAATCCGAAGGACGCTATGTAGAACCGTTCGACGCAGGTACCAGGGGCCTGGCAAGCGGCATGTATATCTACCGCATCCTGGTTGATGGTATGGAAGAGACACGTAAACTACTTTTTGTTAAGTGATATGATCGTGGCTGGTGAGTGGACTGCCAACCTGAGCTCGGTTTACAGATTTTCTGAATAGAAGAGTACTCGGCCAACTGGCGGAGGGAGGTTATCCAATGGTTTTCACCACGAACTGATGAACATCCCCCTCATCATTCCCCCTTTTTTTGCCAAAGGCATCCCTGCGGGGAAGGGGGACCCTCCGTAGTGACCTAAAAAATGAACTCAACATTACCCGGTACTCTGCATTGCGGCAGCCACACCGTTGATGCTCAGAAAGAGGGCATGACGCAGCTCTTTGAGCTCCTCTTCGCTTTCAGCTTTTTCCCATCGATTTAGCAGGTCAACCTGTATCACGTTCAGCGGATAGGTAAACACATTCCGGAACTTTATGGAGTTCTGGATCACTTTTCGGCTGTCCAGTATATTTTCCTGCTCCGTAATATTCAGAATGATATCGCGGGTTTTCTCAAAATCACTATTGATAAACTCATGGAGCTTTTTCAGATCATTTCTGTCGGAGTAAATATTGCTCGTCAGCTGATGCGTTCTGGCAATTTCGCGCTGTGCATTATCAATAATCGTATTGAAGAAACTCCAGTTTTTATACCAGTTCTGAAGTGTTTTCATGATCTCAGGATCTTCACTGAGCATCGGCTCGAGCGCCGCCCCAAGGCCAAACCAGCCGGGAACATTGTACCGCACCTGGGTCCATCCAAACACCCATGGAATGGCGCGTAAGTTCTCAAACTGAAGTCCGCCTGAGCCGCCCCGTGATACCGGTCGTGAAGCGATCGGAAGATTCCCGATATGCTCAACCGGTGTGATGTGCTTAAACCACTCCCAGAACTCCGGATCGTCAATCAGCTTCCGGTATGCATCCATGGATCCGTTAGAAATACTATCCATAATTTTTTCGGTGCCATCTCCCTCTTCCAGGGCCTTCTGGCCTTCGCCGGCGGTTACCCTTGCAACTGCATTCACAATCTGTTCTAAGTGTCTGCGGGCGATGTCCGAGAGTGAATAGCGGAACGAGATGATTTCACCCTGTTCGGTAAAGCGGATTCGACCGTTGTTGCTGATTGAAGGAAGGGCAAGTATTGCGCGGTTAGAGCGTCCGCCGCCCCGGCCAACCGATCCGCCGCGTCCGTGGAAGAGACGAAAATCGATATCATGTTTCTTCAAAACCTTACCGAGGCGAAGCTGTGATTTCTGCAGCGCCCAGTTTGCCATCCAGTAACCACCATCTTTGTTACTGTCGGAATATCCCAGCATAATCTCCTGAAATCCGTTGCGTGCTTTTACCTGGTGTTTGTAAATCTCATCGGTCAGGATTTTTTCCATCAGGCCTGCACTGCGGTCAAGATCATCAATCGTTTCAAACAGGGGCACAATATCGATATGGCTGTGCACGGTCTTGCCATCCCATCTCCAGAGTCCCGCTTCTTTTGCAAGTATTGCCACTTCAAGCAGATCGCTAACGTCGTGCGTCATGCTTACAATGTAGCTTCCAAAGGCATTTTTATCGACTTCACGCAGCGTTCTGATCAATCTGAACACAGATAAAATTTTCTCCGTCTCCTGCTTCAATTTATAATCAACCGGACTAAGCGGACGGGGATTTTGAAGCTCGCTTGTTAAGAGCTCAATTTTCTCCTCTTCAGATAATTTGGAGTACCCTTTCCTGACGTGAGCAACAGTGAGCAGATCCTCAACGGCATTTTCATGAATTTCACTATGCTGGCGAATATCGAGCGCAGCCAGGTGGAACCCGAACGTTTTTGCCCGGATTCTGAGATCGTTAAACTGGCCGAACTGGGCCACATCATGAAGGCCGCTCACTTTCAATGAGGAGTGAATAAGGTCGAGATCTTCAATAAAATCTTCCGCTGTGTACGAGTCAGCCGAGTTTAAAACGGTCTGTTCATCCTCACCAATATCCGCCATGAGACTTTCAAGGCGGTGCATCATGTGCGTGAGTTTTCTGCGATAGGGCTCATTTTTATAAGCGCGTTTAAACCGGCTGCTCAGCGGCACCTCTTTGTCATCTTTTTTGAGGGATTTCAGAAGTGCATCGGGTACATCAACCAGGTTTTGGGAAACAGAGAGATAGCGGCGGGTTTCCCGCAGTTCAATCAAGTACATCTTTAAAGTAGTTTTGCGATGCTCCAGGAGAGTATTCCACGTTACATCGCGGGTCACATTCGGGTTGCCGTCACGATCACTGCCAATCCACGACCGATATTTAAAAATGATGGGGAGCTCTGGTACTTTGCCATATTGACGATTAAACGCAAAGCTTATATCGTCGTAGAGTCGGGGAACGGTGCTCCAAATCGTATTAGTGAAGAAAAAGAGTCCGTTTTCAACTTCATCCTCAACCGTCAGGCGCTCCGATCTGACTTCATCCGTTGATATGAGTAGCGCAATTTCATTCAGAACCTGGTGCAGCAATCCCTCTTTCTCATTTGGCGTGAGCCTGGTGTCATCCATTTTATCGATCATGGATGTGATATTTTCCTGCTTATTTAAGATGCTCCTGCGCCGTGCTTCTGTTGGGTGGGCTGTAATAGTTGGTTGGATATCCAGTTTGTTGAAAAGCTCAACAGATTTTTCGTAGCTGTAGCCGCTCTTCTTAAAGCCGCTTAAAAGTTCTGCAATACTTTCGGGTCGGGGATGATCTTCATCGATATTCTTAGCTCGTTCGCGATTAATACGAATAATTTCGTGCTGCTCGAGCGAATTTACCAAATGAAAAAATATGGTGGTAAGCCGAAGCAGATCCCTGATTTCATCGATTTCGAGTGATGCAATGGTTTTTTGCAGTTCGCTGTTTGCATCGCTGTTATTCTTGAACGCTTCAGCTGCTTTTTCCGGAAGCGAAGAGGATAGCTTGCGCAGTGAATCAGCGCCTTTCTGCTGCAGAAAGTTTTCAAGCAGTCCGGTAAGGGCAATCATTTTTGCAGTTAACGGTTTACTGATATCGGCAGCCGTTGCAAACTCTTCAATTGTCTCTTTCCAGGTCATATAATATGCAGATGTTAGTGGTTATCAGGAATTTATAGCCTGATAGATACCCAATCTGTGACTCAATGTCATGTTGATCGTAAAATCTTTTTTATGAAAGCGCTTCTATGGTTTATTTATTTCTCTTACCAATTCACTTGGTGGTTTTTTAACACTTCGCTTAATAAAAGGCATTCTTTTTTTCGAACTGCACTGAAAAATCCGTAAATACACCGACTCAATAGATTCAGACTTTGAACAGGTTTTTTAAATAAACATACAGATCTGCTGATGAAACGCCATCGCGACGATATACCACGTGCACCAAAAAAAGAGATTTTTGGCTGGGCCATGTTCGATTTTGCGAACCAGGCCTACACGCTGCTCATCATAACGGTCATTTTTCCGGTTCTCTTTACGACAGTTATTGTAGGCGATTCGGGAGATGATTATCGCCTGGGTAACCTGCTTTGGAGCGTAGCGCTTGGAGTCAGCTATTTTATGGTTGTACTCAGCGGACCGGTCTTTGGCGCCATCATGGACTATTCGGCGCTTAAAAAACGGTTTCTCTTTTTTAGTTATATCGCTACAATCGTAACCACAACGCTTCTCTATTTTGTGGAGCCCGGCATGATTATTCTGGGCGTTATACTCATTATACTATCAAACTTCGCCTACGCAACAGGTGAAAGCTTTATAGCTGCGTTCTTAACAAGTTTAGGTCCTCCAAAAGATTTAGGCAAGATATCGGGAATCGGCTGGTCGCTGGGGTACATTGGCGGACTGTTCTCAGCCGGATTCGTTATTGTTTTCCTGGGAGATGCAACTGCAGAGAATTTTGACCGGATTCGCTGGGTTGGGCCGTTCGCAGCCATGTTCTTTATGCTGGCTGCCATTCCCACATTTATATGGCTGAAAGAGCCGGGGAAGCGCAAGGAGCTGCCTGAAGGAGAGACCTTCGTATCGATGGGCTTTACACGTCTGGGGCGAACGTTGAAGGAGGTGAGGCAGTACTGGGATCTTGCCATCTTTTTGGTCTCCGTGTTTTTCGCTATGGCAGGGATCTACATCGTTATTTCGTTCGCCTTCATTTACGGCGATCAGGTGGTTCAGTGGGATGAGGAGGTTCGCATTCTCATGTTTGTGGTTGTACAGATTACAGCCGCTGCCGGAGCCTTTTCGTTCGGCTTGATTCAGGATAAAATTGGCTCAAAACTAACCTACAATTTAACTCTTATGCTCTGGTTTGTTTCTGTACTGGGCATCTGGGGCGTAGTGGGTTTAACGGATTGGTTTAATTCAATGTTCGGAACAGATCTTGAAGCCCAGTACATGTTTCTCTACATCGGGGTATTGGCAGGTCTCAGTCTCGGCTCAAGCCAGTCAGCCAGCCGTGCGCTGGTAGGCCTTTTTTCACCCGAAGAGAAGTCCGCAGAATTTTTTGGATTCTGGGGATTGTCCAACAAACTGGCCGGTGTATTTGGTATCATCGGCCTGGGCCTTCTGCAGGCTCAGTTCGGCCTCCAGACCTCGGTTCTGTTTTGCGCTGCTCTCTTTTTGATAGGTATAGTAGTGAGCCTTTTCGTAAATGAACGCCGCGGAAGGGAGGTTGCAGACCAGTATGAGAATGAATTTGATTAGAAATGAATGCTGCCTAAATAGAATCTGAATGAAGCTTCTTGCCCGATTCGTTTCTGAATTGAGAGGCGTAAGTTTCACTAAAATAAATATTTACTGGGTTCATTTATGCTGCCAAAGAGCAGCAATTATTTTCCGGAGGCCTGATTTTAATAGAGTAATCTTAGGTTATTTGGAAAATCTGATCAAAAAAAGATGCATTTAATGCACATAATGTTAACTTATGCAAATTATCAGCGCTTCTGAACGAGGTGTTCGTAAATTATTTTGGTGAAAGAGTTTTCACCGTTAATCAATACTTAACCAAATAAAGTGGAGTTTACATGAGCAGAATTGACGAAGTAAAAAACCTGATGACTGAGTTAGAGGAAGATCTTGAGAAATTTTACGACAAGGGAAATAAAGCAGCGGGAACGAGAGCCCGTAAGCAACTGCAGGATCTGAAAAAGCTATCGCAGGAAATCCGTCTGGAAATTCAGGATATAAAAAATCAGGATAACTAAGCATTTGCTTAATCCCTGTTTTTAAGTCTAAAAAGCCACGTTTTGCCGTGGCTTTTTTTATGTGGGGGAACGGTGACAACGGCTTTTTGTTATAAAGTAAGTCCCCAAAAATCAACCCCCTGCACTATGGAAAGTATAATCATCTTATCAGCTATTATTTTCATCTCGCTGTTATCCGGAACCGGATACTACCTGATTCTTAGACGAGCCGGTGAAGAGTTTGAAGAAAAACGATCTACTAAAACAGAATACAGAACGAACGAAGAGTTTATCAAATCGTAGATTCATCCGCTTTTTCTGTTTTCTCTATGCGTAACAAGCCTTAAATTTGAGGCTAATCGACCACATAAGAGTCAATGGAAAAAAGATCATCTAAAAAACTGTGCCCCCGTACAATAGGTGCCTGGCAATGGGGTAATGCTGCAGGGAACGCTATTTTTCTTGGAATACCTGCTATTTACTACTCATTTTTCGGCATAAACGCATTCCACTTCTGGGTGCTGCTGGCACTATCGGTTTTCTTTCTTGGCTATTGGCTGCTCTCAATTTTACTGATACCCTATTTGAGATGGAAAAACTGGCGCTACAGCATCGATCAAAACGAGATAGATCTTTTAAGAGGCGTACTCGTTAAGACTGAGACCCTTATCCCGCTAAGCAGAGTGCAGCACGTAGACACAAGGCAGGGGCCGCTGCTGCGCTGGTACGGCTTGTCGTCGGTTACAATATCCACAGCTGCTACAACTCACGAAATTCCCGGCCTCGATGAAGTGATTGCCAACAAAGTCCGTAAGGAAATTTCTACCTACGCACGCTTAGCCGAAGAAGATGTTTGAGTTTAAGCGTCAGCATCCCATTGCCGCGGTAAGCAAAGCGATCAGCCTAATCAGGGGGAATATAATTACGATTATTGTATTTCTATTTGTTGGAGCCCGCAGCGAAAGTTTTCCTTTCCTGATGTGGATAGGCGGTGGGTTTGCCATCCTGATTGTTTTGGGAGCGCTGGACTGGTGGAGGTTTCTGTTTAAAGCAGAAGCCGGTGAGCTTCATATCAAGCGCGGTATTTTTGTCCGGAAAAATCTCTATTTGACGAAAGACAGGGTCCAGGTTATTGATATATCGTCGGGGGTGATACAGCGGTTATTCGGGCTTGTGAAGGTCGATATTCAAACGGCCGGATCAACATCAAGGGAGGCGATGATCGAAGCTGTTCCACTCGCTTCAGCCATGGAAATTAAAAGAATATTGAGTAAAAACGGGGAAAGCCAGTCAGAAACATCAGAGGAGAGCACGCTTGAAGAGGAAAAGAAGGTCTATGGTCTGCCCGGAAAAGATCTGCTGATCGCGGCATCCACCTCTGGAAGATTTGGTATTGCTCTTTCGATCCTCGGAACGCTATTTTCTCAAATCGAACCGCTGATCAGAGAGTCGGACCTTTTTGAGTACCTGTTTGGGCTTCTGCCATCGCAGACGGATGGTATCATGATAGCGGCCATTATTGTGCTTTTCGTAGTGGTTGCGTGGCTCATATCTTTCTTTAGCACGCTGTTTATGTATGGTGATTTCAGCGTGGAGATTCGGGAAGATGAGCTTGTCATCTCGCGGGGTATTTTTGAGAAGAAACGAATTACCGTTCCCTATAAAAGAATACAGGCTCTTTATGTAACGGAAGGGATCATCCGGCAGCCGCTTGGCTACTGCTCTGTTTATATCGACAGCGCGGGCTACGGGGATGAAAAGGGGTCGGGATCTATTGTGCTGTTTCCACTGCTTCGCAAAAGTAAAGTGCCCACGCTTTTAGATAACATTGTGCCTCACTATAATGTGGAAACTCCTGCGTTAAAGCCTCCGAAAAGAGCCATAAGGCGCTATATTTTTCGTTCTGCATTTTTTCTGACGACGCTCACGGGAGTTGGATACTGGGTATTTGATCTGACAAACTGGATCTGGCTTCTGCCCGTCATTTCAATATGGTGGGGATGGCAAAAATACAGGGATGCTGCGATTGGCTGGGATAGTGAAAACGTGATTATCAGCAACAGAATGATTTCCAAGAAAACAGCTATCGTGAAAAGAGACCGTATACAGGATCTGTCCGTTTCCGCCAGCTGGATACAGCGCTACAGATCATTATGCAGTGCAGAAGTTCATGTTGCATCCGGCGACCAGGGAAGCTCGTTCAATATCCAGGATATTAATGAGAGAGACGGAACTCATTATTTAAAAGAGATGAGCAAGCATCCGGCATTAGAAAAAATAGGTGAGATGCCGGCAGAGACCATTCAATTTAATACGGCACTGCCAGCCTGGTAAATGTACGGGAAAGTTATTCTCGAATTCAGGACGCGGGAATTTCAATTCCGTTGATAGCTGATTTCAGGTCGTGAATATTTACAGGTTTGATCATGAAAAATGAGTTCTGTACTTTCGACGCTTTTTTTCGCGTGTTCAGATCTGACTGCCCGGTAATGTAAATGACGGGAGCATTAGAGTGATTGCGAATTTGCTCCATTGCCTGAATTCCGTTCACATCATCTGCGAGCTGAATATCCATGAAGATAAGATCCGGATTGTGTTTTTGAATGGACTCTACGGCACCTGTGCCGGTTTGTGAGATGTCCAGAACTTCCAGGTCCAGTGAATTCGCCATTTTTTCCAGAACAATCCCCAATAATTGATCGTCTTCTACTATTACAACTTTTCTATTCATAACGATACTTTTTCAATTTCTTTGTTTGCATAAAGGTATCGTTTTTTATGCAGGTGAGGGGTTAAAATTTTATAAGATATCCATCGGTTAGTTCACGATAAAATCTAATATTAAATTTATTTACACTTGAGCGGTGGACGGCTAAATATTTGAAAATATTAATTTTATTCAGTTGAATTAAAATAAACCAAATTTCTTCAGGAGTTCAATTATTTATTATACAGCTATATTTATGACGGCCCGATTACTCGCTGGAAATTACCGGCCCGCCCGCACCTGTTATTCTGATACAGAAGCCATCGGCTGACCCTCAGCATACTCTTCAATCGGTATGCAGGTGCACATAAGATTGCGATCGCCATACGCATCATCCACACGGCTGACTGCCGGCCAAAATTTATTGAAACGAAGTTCCGCAACCGGAAATACAGCGGATTCCCGTGTGTAGGGTCGGTCCCAGCTTTCAGCCAGCGCTACTCTCATAGTATGAGGTGCGTGTTTTAGGGCATTGTTTTCAGGATCGGTTTTACCCTCCTCGATATCCCGAATTTCATTTCGGATACCGATCATCGCCTCACAGAACCGATCGAGCTCAGTTTTGGATTCGCTCTCCGTCGGCTCTATCATAAGCGTACCGGGAACGGGGAACGACATGGTGGGCGCGTGGAACCCGTAATCCATCAGCCGCTTTGCGACATCAACCGATTCTATACCGGCCGACTGTTTGAATCCCCTCAAATCCACAATAAATTCGTGTGCGGAGTGTCCGCCTTTCCCGGTGTAAAGAATCGGGTAGTGAGCTTTCAGACGATCTTTAATATAGTTGGCGTTCAGAATGGCAATTTTTGTGGCTTGCGTCAGGCCGTCAGCTCCCATCATACGAATGTATGCATGTGAAATGGTAAGGATGCTTGCACTTCCGTAGGGTGCTGCTGCAACCGCATCAATCGCCTGGCTGCCGCCGGTTTTAACCACATCGTGTCCGGGCAGAAAGGGAGCAAGTTTTTCGACCACACCAATAGGCCCCATACCGGGACCACCGCCGCCGTGCGGAATACAGAACGTTTTGTGGAGGTTCAGGTGGCAAACATCTGCCCCGATGGCTGCCGGAGAGGTCAGGCCGACCTGGGCGTTCATATTGGCACCATCCATATAGACTAGACCTCCATTTTTGTGAATCTCATCACAAATTTCGCGGATATCTTCCTCGAAAACGCCATGCGTGGATGGATAAGTAACCATCAGTGCTGCCAGATTCTCTTTATGCTTGTCAATCTTATCACGCAGATCGTCAAGGTCGATATTTCCCTGGTCGTCGCATTTGGTAATTACCACGTTCATTCCCGCCATAACCGCGCTGGCGGGATTTGTGCCATGCGCCGAAGATGGCACAATCGTTACATTACGGTGATCATCTCCGTTTGCAATGTGATAGGCCCGGATGGTCATCAGGCCGGTATATTCTCCCTGGGCACCGGAGTTTGGCTGTAGTGAAACGGAATGAAATCCCGTAATCTCCTCCAGCCAGCTGCCGAGCTCATCAAACAGCTGGTGATATCCTTCAGCCTGATCAACCGGCGCGAACGGATGAATTTTTCCAAATTCCGGCCACGTAAGCGGAATCATTTCAGTAGTGGCGTTCAGCTTCATCGTGCACGAACCAAGTGAAATCATGGAGTGCGTAAGATCGAGATCGCGGTTTTCGAGCATCTTCAAATAGCGAAGCATCTCGTGTTCAGAATGAAACTGGTTGAAGACCGGGTGCTCAAGATATGGTGTGGTGCGCCCGATATTTTCAGGATAATCCACTTTGATCAGTTCTGATGCTTTCTGCACATCAAATTCGTTCTGTTTGCCTGTGGCTTTGGCAAAAATAGCAATCACATCTTCTGCATCCGCCAGAGTCTTATTTTCATCAAACGAAATTCCGATCGAATTTTCATTATAGCGGAAATTGATCTCTTTCGAGAGCGCCTCTTTGCGAATCTTATCAAGCTTAGTTTTGTCATCAACCAGGATTGTAAGCGTATCAAAAAAGAGCTCACTGCTATTTTTAAACCCGAGTTTATCTAACCCTGCAGCGGTTAGTTTAGTCAGGCCATGAATTCTCGATGCAATCCGTTTCAGTCCGTCAGGCCCGTGATAAACCGCATAGAATCCGGATATAACGGCCAGAAGAACCTGAGCGGTACAAATATTTGAGGTGGCTTTCTCGCGGCGGATATGCTGCTCTCGTGTCTGGAGAGCCATTCGGTAGGCGTTGTTTCCTTCGGCATCCTGGGTGACGCCAATGATGCGTCCGGGTATCTGACGTTTAAACTCTTCACGGGTTGCAAAGTAGGCGGCGTGCGGCCCACCGTATCCCATCGGGACTCCAAATCGCTGCGTTGATCCCACAACCACATCAGCACCCATTTCGCCCGGTGCCTTCAACAGCGTTAAGCTGAGCAGATCTGCTGCCACGGCTACAAAGACACTGTTATCGTGAGCAGATTCGATTAACGGCGTGAAATCCTGTACTGCTCCGTCTGAGCCGGGATACTGCAGAAGTACGGCAAAAAGATTTGGATCTGTCACGTCCAGATCTTCCGGTTTACCTACAACGAGTTTAATATCAAGAGGCTCAAGCCGGTTTTTAAGAACAGATATAGTTTGCGGATGGCAGTGGCTGCTTGCGAAAAATGTGTTGGCGGTTTTTCGTTTTTTCCCTTTTCGTCGGCCGTGAAGCATCGACGCCGCTTCTGCTGCTGCCGTTCCCTCATCCAGCAGAGATGCGTTTGCGATCTCCATGCCCGTCAGATCGGTGACCATTGTCTGAAAATTGATCAGTGCTTCGAGCCGGCCCTGGGCAATTTCCGCCTGGTATGGAGTATAGGCCGTATACCAGCCGGGATTCTCTAGTACATTCCGCAGAATTACGCTTGGTGTGATGGTCTCATGATACCCCATGCCGATAAATGACCGGAACACCTTGTTTTTAGAAGCTATCTCCGAAATATTTTTTATGTATTCATCTTCAGAAAGTGACGGGGGCAGATTCAACCCGTTTTTGAGCCGGATTTTTTCAGGGATGGTTTCGCCAATAAGCTGATCGATGCTCTGCACATCAGATTGAGCAAGCATTTCGGAGATTTCCGATTCAGAGGGTCCAAGATGGCGATTTGCAAACGATTCTTTATTAAACTGAATCTGCATGAGATAAATATGTGATTTTATATTCTGTTCGATGAGGTAACAAATTGTAGTGCCGATCGGTTTCTTTTTGGAGATGCAAAAACTGTTTTTTTACAACCAACAAAAAGATAAAGTAAACCCTGTTTTAGGTAAAGCAGCAGAGATCAATCTGCATAAGATCAGACGAACGAAATATAAGGATATTCTTTAACTCTACATGGCCTCATTGGTTAGATTTTACAAAACGATAGTACCACTTTGCGTTGGTCAGAGTTGAGAATAATGGGGGTGAAATCCGAACAACAAATGTGAATGATTCGGAGACTCTCTAACCTGTTGATGCTGTTAAAATTGGCAAACAGGCGAGCGGAATTGCATTTTGGAAGATCGTGAATGAACAGTAGCTGCGAGTTTGAACCTTCGAAACCGGGTTTGCAGTTGAGAGTCGTTTAGTCGCAAAGCCTTCTATAAGTAGCTTCGATTCCCGGTAAGATTTTTTTATTCCCTCATCAAACTCAGATAAATATATTTTTAGTCCCTCCTAAATATTGTACCTTTCACAGTTGTAAATCTAACTACTCAGGAAAAGGTATATGGAATCTTTATCTACTTGGTTTAATGAGCTTGGTCCCGTCTGGCAGGCATTTCTTGCAGGTACATTAGCATGGATCACAACTGCTATCGGTGCCGCTGTAGTCTATATGAAAAAAGAGGTCAGCGTAAAATTTCTCGATTTTGCCCTGGGATTTGCTGCCGGTGTTATGATAGCAGCCACAATTTGGTCACTTCTGGAACCATCAATGTCCATGTCTGAGTCAATGGGACATATAAAATGGCTGCCGG